>NZ_JBZNBU010000041.1:0-3464 GCF_058530065.1 Waterburya sp.
ACAAGTTAAGCTAATTTATCTTTAGTCAACTACTATCGATAGTTTTATTCATAAGTTTTTAATATTTACTGATATTACGCAAAAGCTGTAACTAGAAGATAAAGCCTCTAGGCTCTAGGCTTTAGGCTTTAGGACAGTTTTCGGATCATAGAACCTGACTTAGATGAAAACTGCTGTATTACTTATTACTTATTACTTATTACTTATTACTTGAAAGCGTTTGACTTTAAACACAAAGCGTTAAGTTGTCACCAATGCCTAATACCCATTGAAGATGCCACTGGAACTAATAACAGTTATCTTGGTTAAGAAACACTCAATCTAACCAATGAGCATCAGTAGTTTAGAATTTCAGTTCGATCTGTTGTGGGACGATTTATTTCCCGAACTAGATTTAGCCACTGAAGTACGACTAATTCCTCAACGTCGTTTTAAATTCGATTATGTTAGTTACCCTGGCAAAGTGGCAATTGAAATCAACGGACAGATTTGGCACAAAGGGGGACACAGTACGGGAAAAAGTTTAATGCGAGACTACGAAAAACTTAACCTGGCACAGAAACATGGATATTGTGTTTTTCAACTATCCAAAGAAATGATTACCGAAAAATGGTTGATAGCCATCGCCGAAACAATCCGCGATCGATGTAAATAATTAACAATCGGTCGATGGCAATTGAATACGTGGTAAAACATTAGAGTTCTGTGTAAGTAAGAAACTCTGCCATGACTACAATTGATTACAATGCGATCGCCGAACTTTCTCTTGCAGGGGAGTTAATCGATCGCGCCACAGCCAAAGGCATTTTATCAGCACCAGATTTAGTTTTGCTAGAACAACTCAACGCAGCCTATAAAGTACGCCACCATTATTGGTCGAATCGCGTCAGACTGCATTTTTTGCTTAACGCCCAAAGTGGTTTGTGTCCTGAAGATTGTAATTATTGTTCCCAGTCGAAAATATCCAGTGCGGAGATTGAGAAATATCCTCTGATTGCCAAAGATAAAATAGTCGCTGCCGCAGATCGCGCTGCTAGTCTCAAAGCAGGTACTTTCTGTATGGCAATTTCTGGTAGATCCCCTTCGGAATCGGTTTTTAGCAATGTATTGGAGGCTTTTAAAGCGGTTAAAGCCAAACACGATCTCAAAATCTGTGCTTGTTTGGGACTATTAAACGAATCACAAACCCAACAATTAGCAGCCGTGGGAGTAGATCGGGTCAACCATAATCTAAATACTTCCGAAAATCACCACGAAAATATCTGTAGTACCCATACCTTCCGCGATCGCGTTGACACTCTGCAAAACGTCAAAAAAGCTGGCATTACCACTTGTTCGGGAGGTATTCTGGGCATGAACGAAACCGACGATGATATTATCGATTTGGCTTATTCTTTGCGCGATCTCGACGTTACTAGCGTACCAGTTAATTTCTTAATTCCCATTAATGGCACTCCCCTAGGAGATATTAATCAACTAAATCCCCGTCGTTGTTTGCGTATCCTCAATCTATTCCGTTTTATCTTACCCAAACAAGAAATTAGAATTGCAGGAGGTAGAGAAGTTCACTTGCGATCGCTACAAGTAATGGGATTATACCCTGCCAACTCGATCTTTGTGGGAGACTATTTAACTACCGCAGGACAATCTGCTAATAACGATTTAGCCATGATTCGCGATGGGGGATTTGTCTTAGAAAATCCCGACGGTTCGATTTTAGAAACAGAAGATAGTACTTCTTTAAAAGTAGAATTCAAACAATCTGTAAAAAACTAATTGGGATTTAGATTATTTAGGAGAATAATAACCGAGCGCATTTTGTCTGGTGGTTGCATATGCCCAATTAATGCGATCGAAAGGATTGATAAAATCATATTGCCCCAAACAAATAGAAATGCGATCGCTTTTCTGATTCGATCGCATTCCCCAAAACTGTAAATAAACCAAATTGTATCGATTAAGCTTCGTCGTAAGCTTCAATATCTAATAAATGGATGTAGGGTTGAGCCAGTTCTTCCCGTTGAAAAGCAATCGCTCTTAATAAATGCCAATCTGATAAGGCTTCAAAAGGAGTATTGTATTCATCTTGTTCGAGACGGATGGCGATCTCTGCTACATCTTCTGCCCTCATGTTTGCGATATCTTGCTTGGTTAACTTAACAACAGCCATTTTCCATCTCTCCATTAAGTAAAAAACCTAGTTTCCCCAACTAGAATTCTAACCTAAATTATTAATCGTTAGTTGTTCTCAGAGATCCATTTTAATAAAACTGGATTGACTATTTCTGGGGCTTCATCTTGAGGACAATGACCCAAACCTTCGAGGGGAATAAACTCATTTACTGTAGATATTTGAGCCAATTCTCGACCCATTGCAATGGGTTCCCAAGGATCTTCCGTACCCCACAACAGCACTGTAGGACAGGTAAGACGAGGTAATAAGTCTTCGGGTAAAGGACCTTGAGAATAGCGGGTAAAAGCTAGAAATACATCGGCTGCGCCTTTGTCTTGGGCGGGTTTCATCAATATGTCGATCAGTTCGTCGGTAACTGCTTCAGAACGGCGATAAGCTTGTAACAATATATTGCGGACTACTTTTGGTTTGGCTATTTGCTTAAAAAAGAAACTGCCAATAGTTTTATTGCCCAACACCTGCTGCATAATCAGCGAACCATAGTTGCGATACCAGGGTAAAGTGACTCGCTTGCGATCGTGTAATAATCTAATCGAACAATTGATTGCAGCTACTCCCAAAGCCAAATCGGGATTATCTACCGCTGTTTGCATCGCCACAATACAACCGATCGAATTACCCACTAAAAATGCAGGAGTGCCAACTACTTCACGACAAAAATCAGCTACTTGCTGTCCCCAAGTTTCAAAAGTATAATCAATTTCCGTTCCTGGTTCGGGTTTGTCCGAACCGCCAAAACCAATCAGATCGATCGCATAACAACGACAAGATTCCCCTAATGCTGGTAGATTCTTACGCCAATGTCCCCAAGATGCCCCAAAACCATGCACTAAAATTACTGCTGCACCAGTTTCCCCTGCTTGCTGGTAAGCAATCTGATGTCCCCGCCAATTCCAAGTCTGAGGAGTTTGATTAATTGCGATCGCCGATGTCATATTGCTAGATTTAAAATTATTTTTTAAGTTTTGTGTCTTTTTTTATTATCTAATTCTAAATACAAAATAAACAATGTTGCCCCAACAATTTATTGGTTCAGAAGCCCAAAGTAATTATCAAGATGCAAAAATAGTTATCCTTCCCATCCCCTATGAAAAAACCACTACCTATCGTCAGGGATGTCAATATGGCTCGGGAGCAATTATTGAAGCTTCAAATCAATTGGAAGCCTATGACATCGAATTAGGCAGAGAAACTTGCCAGGAAATTGGTATCTACACCTTAAGTGCGATCGCATCTACGATTGAGAATCCCCATTTAACCCCAGAAGAGA
>NZ_JBZNBU010000042.1:0-5715 GCF_058530065.1 Waterburya sp.
AGTCAGGTTTTTGACTTATAGAGTTGCGACAACAATTTCACCTTTGGTTGGATTGAAAGTTTAATAACGTATTTCCGTATTCAGCTATCCATTTTGTTGCGACAACAATTTCACCTTTGGTTGGATTGAAAGATCAAAGTGTATTTCCTCATTCCTGGCATCGTTTCCCAGTTGCGACAACAATTTCACCTTTGGTTGGATTGAAAGTCCCCGCAAACACAGACGTTACGAGCTTTCTTTTGCGTTGCGACAACAATTTCACCTTTGGTTGGATTGAAAGACTGCATCCCCAAACTAACTAAACCTTCAGCTAGAGCAGTTGCGACAACAATTTCACCTTTGGTTGGATTGAAAGAAACTTTTTTCTCCAGGCGACGGGCTAAAGCGTAGGTTGCGACAACAATTTCACCTTTGGTTGGATTGAAAGATGAACAGTTAGAAGTTTCTATAAAAGACGGTAGGTTTAGTTGCGACAACAATTTCACCTTTGGTTGGATTGAGCGAGTCTCTTACCATTTTTGGTTTAGATCCTTTCTCAATACACCGCGCCGTAGTTCATGTTCTAAACCTCTGTTCTGCGAAAAATGTGGGTTAGTTTGATTATTTAAAATAATCTTGCTTTCTGACCCTGGTAACTGCTTGCCCTGATGCTGCTACTAATTTGATTAGTAGGAATAAGGTGCGCTCCCAGCAATAAGGGTATGGGTATACTATAATTAGTGGTTACTGAATCATCTTCGAGCAAGAAGAAATTTTTTAAAAAAACTGAAAGCGAATCCCACCCTTTCCTATAAGTTATCTTTATTAGGAAGTTGAACGACACTAATTTGTTAAAAAGACATTTAATCTGTTAAAGCGACATTAATTTGTTACCAATGACAAATAATTAGTTAATGTACAAGTTGTGCAGAATTCCCACTGTATAAAGTCGTAAGGCGAACGGAGAGGGTGGGATTCGAACCCACGGTACTTCTCAGTACACTCGATTTCAAGTCGAGCGCATTCGACCACTCTGCCACCTCTCCCAATGTAGTTTAATCATGATAGCAAAGAATTCAAGCTACTAGGTAATGCTTAACATCTAGTTTATTCTTCATTCTTGACTATTTCCTGCCATTGCTGATACAAATCGGGACGGCGATCGCGAGTTCGTTGGATCTGCTCTTGTTTGCGCCATTCATCAATTAATTTGTGGTTGCCCGAACGCAATACTTCAGGAACTTTCCAGCCTCGAAATTCTGCAGGACGAGTATATTGAGGGTAGTCTAATAGTTCGGTTTCAAAGCTTTCTTGTTTGAGGGATTCTACTTTACCTACAGTTCCAGGAAGCAGTCTGGTTACGCCGTTAATTATGGTTAGAGCGGGAATTTCGCCACAAGTTAAAACAAAATCTCCTAAAGATATCTCTCTAGTGACCAAATGCTGTCTGACTCTTTCGTCTACTCCCTCATAATGACCGCAAATAATTACTAGTTGTTGATAGTTAGTCGCCAAATTTTTGAGCAGAGGCTGATCTAAAGGCTGTCCTTGAGGAGTTACCAAAATAATTTCTCGTTGGGGCAAACTCGGTAAAGATTCAACAGCAGCAAAAATTGGTTCGGGTTTGAGTAGCATTCCTACTCCTCCGCCGTAGGTAATATCGTCTACTTTACGATGCTTGTCTGTGGTAAAGTCGCGGGGATTAATTAAATTGACTGTAGCAATTTCTTGGGCAATTGCTTTGCCTAAGAGACTGCAATTGAGAGGAGAAGCAAAAAAGTCGGGAAAAAGAGTGATAATATCAAAACGCACGATAATTAAACTCAAGTAAAATTCAAACACTAAATATTAGCTAGATCGACCTATAGGAGTTTAGGTAGTTTTTGACACCACAGTCAACTACTACTATCGCTAATATCAGCAGTAATGATGGTACTGCGCTCCTGCTCTTCAAGTTAGATTATGATAAATACCGAAGTCAACAACAAAATTACAAAATCTTTACCCTTGACCCAAAATACTATTTTAGTTATTGGCGGTGCGGAGGACAAAGTACATGGCAAAGAAATCCTCCAAACCTTTTTCAATCGCTCGAAAAGTTCTGATGCAATTATTGGTATTGTACCCTGTGCTTCCAGAGAACCTAGCTTGATTGGCGAAAGATACTATCGCATTTTTAGCGATATGGGAGCGAAAGAAATTAAAGTGCTGGATGTGCGCGATCGCTCTGGAGGTAATGACTCAGTATATCTAGATTTTGTGGAACGTTGTACTGGTGTATTTTTAACAGGGGGAGATCAGCTACGTCTTTGCGGTTTGCTTTCAGATACCCCTCTGATGAATCGGATTGTGGAAAAAGCCCAGAAAAGAGAAATTAGCCTGGCGGGAACTAGTGCTGGAGCAGCGGTTATGGGACATCATATGATCTCTGGGGGAAGTAGTGCAGAATCTCCTAGTCGCTCGCTGGTAGATATGGCAGAAGGGTTGGGAATCATTCCAGAAGTATTGGTAGATCAGCATTTTTACAATCGCAATCGTCTAGCTCGCCTTTTAAGTGCTATTTGCGCGCACCCCCAACTTTTGGGCATTGGCATTGACGAAGATACCTGCGCCATGTTTGAAAGCGACGGTACAATTCGAGTGATTGGCAGAGGAGTAGTAACGATTGTTGACGCTCGTCAAATGACCCATACCAATCACAATAGAGTTAAAGGTAGCGAACCTCTAAGTATGCACAATTTAACCCTTCATGTTCTGGGGTATGGCGATCGCTATGACCTAGAGCGGCATCAAGCTCATGCAGGTTAAATGCCAAAAAAATGTTCGTCACTAACAGTTTAATGGCTAAAAGAGACGAGATTATTATTTAATTGTCTAACTATCTTGGTATTGCCAAAATTCCCTAAAACAAATCACAATGAGAATTCTGAAAACTCAAACCCTGCGCGGCCCTAACTATTGGAGCATTCGACGCAATAAATTAATCTTGATGCTGTTAGATTTGGAAGAACTAACTGAAAAGCCATCTAATGAGTTGTCCGGATTCTACGAAGGTTTGGTTAAAGTTTTGCCCAGCTTGATCGAACATCATTGTTCTCGCGGTCATCGCGGGGGCTTTTTGGAAAGAGTCAAGGAAGGAACTCTGATGGGGCATATTGTCGAACACGTAGCTCTAGAATTACAGGAGCTAGCGGGAATGCCAGTGGGTTTTGGACGTACCAGAGAAACTTCTACCCCTGGAATATTTAACGTTGTTTTTGAATATGTAGAAGAACAGGCTGGTCGCTATGCAGGTAGGGCAGCAGTCAGGCTTTGCAAATCAATTGTGGAAACAGGAACTTATCCAGCCCGCGAATTGGAACAAGATTTAGCAGATTTGATAGATCTTTGTGCCAACACCACTTTAGGCCCTTCGACAGAAACAATTGTCAAAGAAGCCGAAGCTCGTAAAATTCCTTGGATGTGGTTGAGTGCTAGAGCGATGCTGCAACTAGGCTATGGCGCAAATCAAAAACGCATTCAAGCTACCCTGAGCAACAAGACTAGCATTTTGGCAGTAGAACTAGCTTGCGATAAAGAAGGCACAAAAACTATCTTAGAAAATGCAGGAGTACCTGTACCCAAAGGTACTGTAATTGAATATTTAGACGAACTAGAACAAGCAATCTCTGATATTGGAGGATATCCGATCGTGATTAAGCCTCTAGACGGCAATCACGGTCGAGGCATAACTATTAATATCAATGATTGGGATGAAGCGGAAACCGCTTATGATTTGGCTAGTAAAGCCTCAAAATCTCGCTCGATAATTGTTGAAAAATACTATCAAGGAAACGACCACCGAGTTTTAGTTATTAATGACAAAGTAGTTGCCGTTGCTGAAAGAGTGCCAGCCAGAGTAATTGGTGACGGGATTTCTACCATTGAAGAACTAATTAAAATTACCAATCAAGACCCCAAGCGAGGTCACGGACACGATAATGTTTTAACCAAAATTACGATCGACCCCACATCTAAATCAGTCTTAGCCAAACAGGGTTATGAGTTAGATTCTGTCTTGCCTCAAGGAAAAATAGCCTATTTAAGAGCCACGGCAAATCTCAGCACTGGAGGCATAGCGATTGATCGCACTGACGAAATCCACCCCGAAAATCGTTGGTTGGCTCAACGAGTAGCCAAAATTATCGGTCTAGATATTGCAGGAATTGATATTGTTACTCCAGATATCAGCAAGCCTCTGAGAGAAACCCAAGGAGTTATCGTCGAAGTTAATGCAGCCCCTGCTTTTAGAATGCACGCAGCCCCTAGTGAGGGACTACCCCGCAATGTTGGTGCATCGGTTTTAGAAATGCTGTTTCCCAACAATGCCCCCAGTACCATTCCCATCGTGGCAATTACAGGGACTAACGGTAAAACTACTACAACCCGCCTAACGGCTCATATTTATCGTCAAACAGAAAAAGTAGTTGGTTTTACTGCTACCGATGGAATTTATATCCAAGAATATTTAGTCGAAAAGGGCGACAACACAGGCCCTTATAGTGCGGGAGCTATCTTGCGAGATCCGACCGTGGAAGTGGCTGTCTTAGAAACAGCTAGAGGAGGAATTCTGCGCTCGGGTTTGGCTTTTGATAGCTGTGATATAGGAGTAGTTTTAAACGTAGCAGCAGACCATCTGGGTTTGGGTGGCATCGATACTATCGAACAAATGGCCAAAGTGAAAGCAGTTGTGGCGGAAACCGTTAAAGCCGACGGTTATGCTATCTTAAACGCCGACGATCCTCTGGTTTCTGCAATGGCTGAAAAGCTTAACTGCAAAGTAGCGTATTTTTCCATGAATCCCGACAATCGAATTATTGCCGAACACACCCGTCGCAATGGTTTGGCAGCAATTTACGAAAATGGTTATCTTTCTATTTTGGAAGGGAAATGGACTCTTAGGGTGGAGAAAGCTACGAATATTCCCATGACTATGGGGGGAATGGCTCCCTTTATGATTGCCAATGCTTTGGCTAGTTGTTTGGCTACTTTTGCTGGAGGAGTTGATATTGAGTATATCCGCCAAGGAGTACGGACTTTCCAAGTATCCGCTGAACAGATCCCTGGTCGGATGAATCTGTTCGATTTAGGACAATATCGCGCCCTAGTAGACTACGCTCATAACCCTCATGGTTATATGGCAGTGGGAGAATTTGTCAAAAATTGGCAGGGTCATAGAATTGGGGTTATTGGAGGGCCAGGCGACCGCCGAGATGAAGATTTGATTTCATTGGGTAAGATTTCGGCTCGAATATTTGACAGTATTATCATCAAAGAAGATGAAGACCCTAGGGGCAGAGAGCGGGGAGAAGTAGCTGATTTAATCAGTAAGGGGATTTGTCAAGAAAATCCTAATATGACCTATGAAGTTATTCTGCCAGAAACAGAAGCGATCGATTCTGCTTTAGATCGAGCTAAAGAAAATAGCCTAGTTGTCGTTTTTCCTGATAAGGTTACTCAAACAATTAAATTGATTAAACAAAGAATGAATTAAAAGAGTTTTTAGTAGTTAGTAGTTAGTTTTTAGTTCAATTAATTAGTAGATTTGAACACTAATTAGCGGGACTTAAACAAAAATTAAGCCCAAACAAAGCCTAAGCTAGCTTTATAAGCGGTGAATACGTCACAATTTTGGTTAAGCCATTGCACAAAACGAAAAGACATAGCTGTACGAAATGCCTCTAATGCTTCAGGAAA
>NZ_JBZNBU010000043.1:0-19024 GCF_058530065.1 Waterburya sp.
CCTGGTTCCTCGAAGTCTTGGCTATATAAAGCAGGTTCGCTCTTATAAACTCCATTTAGATCACAAAAGAACTGTTTTAAAGTTTTGTGATGGTGATATTGCAACAGATCCCACTCCAAATCTCCCCAAACATTCCATTCACTCCACTGACCAAATTCCATACTCATAAACATGGTCTTTTTACCAGGGTGAGCAAACATATAGCCAAACAAGCAACGGACGTTAGCAAATTTTTGCCATTCATCCCCAGGCATTTTACCAATGATGTTACTCTTGCCGTGAACGATTTCATCATGGGAAAGAGCCAGCATATAGTTTTCGCTGTGGTGATACCACATACTGAAAGTCAGATTGTTTTGATGAAACTGCCTGAACCAAGGATCCATGTGAAAATAGTCCAACATATCGTGCATCCAGCCCATATTCCACTTCATATTGAAGCCCAATCCACCAGTATAGGTAGGCCAAGATACCATCGGCCAAGAAGTAGATTCTTCAGCAATAGATAGCACTCCAGGAAAATAACTAAACAATAAGCTATTGACCTGACGCAAGAAATCCGCAGCTTCGATATTTTCCGCACCGCCATATTCGTTAGCAATCCATTCCCCATCTTTACGACAGTAGTTTAGATAAAGCATGGATGCCACCGCATCAACTCGAATGCCATCAATATGATACTTATCAAACCAGAAGAGGGCATTTGCTACTAAAAAGTTACGAACTTCATTGCGACTGTAGTTAAAGACTAATGTACCCCATTCCTTGTGTTCTCCTTTGCGAGGATCTTCATGTTCGTAAAGATGAGTACCGTCGAAGAAAGCCAAACCATGTCCGTCTTTGGGAAAATGACCAGGAACCCAATCTACAATTACGCCGATATTGTTTTCATGACATTTATCGACAAAATACATGAAGTCTTCGGGTTTGCCATAGCGAGAAGTAGGAGCATAATATCCCGTAACTTGATATCCCCAAGAACCATCAAAAGGATGTTCGGCAACGGGTAATACTTCAATGTGGGTGTAGCCTAGTTCTTTAACATAAGGAATTAGTTTGTCTACTAGTTCGTAATAACTTAAAAAACGCGCTCCTTCTTTCCAATCAGAAACGGGTATAGATTCAACTTCTCCTGAAAGTAACTTTGTAGGCTCATTAGCATCTGCGTGCATCCAAGAACCTAAGTGAAGCTCGTAAACAGATATGGGTTTGGCTAAAGGATCGCTGTTACGACGTTCTTCCATCCAGGCTGTATCTTTCCATTGATAGCTGTTGAGATCTGCCACGATGGAAGCTGTCTTGGGTCGAACTTCCTGCTGGAAACCATAAGGGTCAGACTTTTCATAAATATGTCCTTCCCAGTTTTTAACTTCGTACTTATAAGCAGCACCTGTATCTAGTTCGGGAATAAATAATTCCCAAATACCACTGCTACCCTTACGCATTTGGTGTTTTCTGCCATCCCAACTGTTGAAATCGCCCAAAATTGAGACATTACGAGCATTGGGTGCCCAAAGAGCAAAATAAACACCTGCTATGCCATCAATAGTTGTGGGGTGCGCTCCTAGTTTTTCATAAATGCGATGGTGATTGCCCTCTGCAAACAAATGAATATCGACATCGGTAATTCTAGGAGAACTAAAAGCATAGGGATCGTAAATTACTCTTTCGCCGTCTTCTTCCTTAATCCGTAGTTGATAGTTAGAGAAGTCTGGATCTTGAACTACGCAAACAAAGAAATGAGGATTGTGCATTGGCTGCATGGGATATTCAGTTCTTTTTTCAGGGCAAACTACCCAAGCTGCATTAGCATCGGGTAAGTAAGCTCTAATAACCCAGCTTTGGACTTTGCCGTTTTGTTCGTAAGGATGACGACCTAAAACTTCAAAGGGATTGTGATGCAAGTTGTAAACAATCTTGTTAACTTGTTCGGGAGCAATGGTGATAGACATTAAAGTACCAGTATCCAAGTATGTAGTAGCAGTGGTTTTAAAAGAAGTCTGTTAGTTCAAAATCCAGTTAGACTAGATTTAAACAGCGTAGTCAAATTTTATAAAGTATTTGTATACATACTTTAACTAGTTTTACGCAATATATAAAAAAATTATTGATTTTTCGATAAAATAGTCTAGTAGAAAGGAATTACTGTTTTGAGGAATTTTCTAAGCTGTAGCAAAAAAATTAATTCCCGAACATTAGAATTTACTTTAGGGTTGTTAGTACTCTGAGCCAATTCAGCTTTTAATTCTTCATATTCTCGGGCAGATAGGGGCTTGCCATCAATAGGCGATCGCCCTTCTAAAATTATTTCCGTCCGCAAGATTTCTTCGGGAATGTCTTCTGGAGGTGGTAAAGCTTGGGCTACTGAGGATTGACGATCGCCATTCAAGGTCAATTGAAGTGAGATAGGGTTTAAGATAACTAATGCCAAGATAAAAGTTTTAATAAGTGGTTTCATGGGTTATCGATCGCTGCTAGGGTAATATTATTATCCTCTTTCATCTGGTAAAAAATGTCGTCTTTGGAAAAACGTTTGGCAGTATTTCGCAAACTACCCTTAAGAGCGCAATTAGCGACGATCTCTTCTTCTAAAGCTAATCAAATTTTGCGTCAGAATAAAACTTATATCGCTAGTTTGGAAGAGATTCACGCTGAATGTCTGGCTAACGCTACTCCAGAACAAAAATTAGTCTACGATAAAGCGAAAGAATTGATTGTTGATTAATACTTTGTCTGGCAATTATTCGGTTTAAAACTATCAAGCGATCGCCCTTTAGAAGAATCAATGTCTAATCATCTTGCATCTAGTCAAAGTCTCTATTTACGCAAACACGCAGAAAATCCGATTAATTGGTGGTATTGGTGCGATTCGGCATTAGAAGAAGCAAAACGAGATAATAAACCGATTTTTCTTTCTATTGGTTATTCTAGCTGTCACTGGTGTACGGTGATGGAAGGAGAAGCTTTTTCCGACCGCGCGATCGCCGATTATCTTAATGCTAATTTTCTTCCAATTAAAGTAGACCGCGAAGAAAGACCAGATATTGATAGCATCTATATGCAAGCTTTGCAGATGATGACCGGACAAGGGGGTTGGCCCTTGAATATTTTTCTCAATCCTGAAGATCTAGTCCCGTTTTATGGTGGCACTTATTTTCCCGTAGAGCCTAAATATGGTCGTCCTGGGTTTATTGAAATCCTCAAAGCAATTCGGAATTTTTACGATAACGAGCCAGAAAAATTAACTGCTTTTAAAACAGAGATTCTACAAAACCTACAACAATCGGCGTTGCTCTCCCAAGGAGAAGGCAATAACTCAAGTAAAGAACTTTTAGATCGGGCGATCGAAGTTAATTCCGCAGCTATTCAACCCAACAATCCTGGTCGTCCCAGTTTTCCGATGATTCCCTATGCAACTCTGGCTTTGCACGGTAGTCGTTTCGAGCGCGAATATACTTATAATCCTCAAGCCCTATCCCAACAACGAGGGCTAGATCTAGTTACGGGCGGTATTTACGACCATGTAGGAGGAGGATTCCATCGCTACACTGTAGATCATACTTGGACTGTACCCCATTTCGAGAAAATGCTCTACGATAACGGTCAAATTCTGGAGTATTTAAGCGATCTCTGGAGCAAAGGGGTAAAACAACCAGGAATTCAAACAGCGATCGCGGGAACGGTAGAGTGGTTGCAACGAGAAATGACTCACTCCGACGGTTATTTTTATGCCGCCCAGGATGCAGATAATTTTATTACCCCTACAGAAGTAGAGCCAGAAGAAGGAGCTTTTTATGTGTGGAGCTATACCGAGTTAGAATCTACCTTGAGCGCGACAGAATTAGCCGAATTAAAACGGGAATTTAATCTTACTACCCAAGGTAATTTTGAAGGTAATAACGTTCTACAACGCCTATCTACAGGGGAATTGTCTCCAACAATAGTCGAAGCTTTAGATAAACTATTTGCGGTGCGTTACGGGCAACCCAGAACAGCAATAACTACATTTCCCCCTGCCAAAAACAATCAGGAAGCTAAAAATGGCAATTGGTTGGGGCGAATTCCTCCCGTTACCGATACTAAAGGAATTGCAGCTTGGAATAGTTTGCAAATTTCTGGCTTGGCAAGGGCTTATGCTGTCTTTCAAGAAAAATCTTATTTAGATCTGGCGCTCGCAGCAATGGAGTTTATCGAACAAAATCAGTGGTTGGAGGGGAGATTTCAACGGCTGAACTACGACGGAGTAGCCACCGTACCCGCCCAGTCGGAAGACTATGCTTTTGCGATCAAAGCTTTGTTAGATTTACATAACGCTTGTCCCGATAATCCTCAATGGTTGAACCGTGCGGTGGAAGTTCAAGAAGAGTTCGATCGCTTGTTGTGGAGTGAAGATACGGGGGGCTACTATAATAATTCTGTCGATGCAGCCAAAGAATTATTAGTACGAGAGCGGAGTTATCTAGACAATGCCACCCCCTCTGCCAATGGCGTAGCGATCGCTAATTTAGTCCGACTGTCTCTCGTTACTGATAATTTAGAATATCGCGAGCGGGCAGAAACAGCCCTGGAAGCTTTCAGTATGGTGATGCACAAGTCTCCTACTGCTTGCCCTAGTTTGTTTGTCGCTTTAGATTGGTTCTTAAATGGTACTAGCGTTAAAAGCGATCGGGAAACCCTTAATTTGTTAAAGACTAATTATCTACCTACTACAGTTTTTCGGCTTGAAACCGACTTACCCGAAAATGCGATCGCTTTGGTCTGTCAGGGTTTATCTTGTCTCGAACCCGCAGATAATATAGATCTAGTTTTAGAACAAATTAGATCTGTTGACAACAACTAATTTTTAACTCTTCTTTATACTCAATACCAGTCGATCTAATAAATCCTGTAAATCTTGTCTGACAGATTCGTGGGTATATTCATCATTAGGATGAGGTGGCTGTCCTGGTTGTTGAAAATAGGGTCGTTCGTCGTACATCTGTCCCCACTTAATATCTACTTGTCTGACTAGCTCGTAAAGTAGATGGGGATTATCTAAAATAGAGCGCAGCATGGCTTCTAAAGCTACTAAAGGAGTTTCTTTATATTGGCTGACTCTAGGGTCTACTTTAACCCATTGATGTAAAATTGCTTGTAGTGCAGCCGAATTGTCTATTAGATTGCGATCGATAAAAAGATTGATAGCTGTAATTACTTGGACTAATTTGGGTACTGTAGATTCCCCTTTGAGAAACGTTCCTCCTTCTCTGCCAATTGCTTCGGCTAGGGAAAAAGGGCGATCGCCTAAAATATCTTGTTGCAGCAATAAATCTTCATCGGTATTGTCGGAAATAGACATGATTAACTTACTTTAAAATAGTTTTAAAATTTTATTGTATTTTGGATCACAGACTGGAAATACTAGCCAGTCAAAAGCTATAATACAAAGGAAGTGCATATAAATACACAAATTTTAATTTAAGATGCTCTTGGAAAACAGGTTGAATCGCCAAAACTGCATACAGTCTCCATCTCAAACCTATGAAAAAGACAAGATCTCTTTTTGTTGAGGGTTAAGGAAATCGGAAGTGCAATAAACCTCGATCTGCTTTCCTATCTAGTAAAATAACCTAACTAACTAGATCTAATCTAATATTTAGACTTTATATATTTATACTTACAACATAACTACTCTGTAGCTAGAACCATGAAACGAAACCTGTTAACACAAACGATGCTCGGTTTGAGCTTAATTGTTGGTGCGATCGCTACTGGTGTTGAATCTGCCCAAGCTCAAGATCGCTTTGCTTGCGATACTCAGCAAATGGCAACCACTGTTTTAACTGAAAGAGGATCTATTCCTCTCATTAGATGGACAGATCGTTCTTTTCCCCCTCCTTTCACACCCGAACAACGCTGTCAGATTGTTTCCAATCGCTTTAAGAATTTCCATAACAACGGAACTCTAAAATACATTAAAGCTGATACAGTTAATAACTCCCCTGCCCTTTGCGTTGCTGCTTATGAGGGTGGTCCTTGTCTTCCCAATGGACTTTTAGTGACTTTTAAACCTGGTACGGATGCCAATCAAATTTTAATTAGGCTATTAGATCGTAGGGTGTGGGCTGCTAGTGGTCCAATTAGACTCAGCAGTGGCAGCAATCAGCGCAGTAGCGACGAACCAGTTACAGGGAATAAAACTAAGTCAGCAATTACCCAAGTAGATGGCGAAACCTATTTGGATATGGACTTATTTCTCAATTGGACTGACGAAAACTTTAATTAATAATTTTAATGAATCGGGGCTGGATTTATCGCGATCGCGTATCGCCACAAGATGCAGGAAAAACGGTATTAGATTATTACGCCCAAAAGTATCGTCACTCTAGCCCCCAAGAATGGCAAACTAGAATTGAATCGGGTTTTATTTTACTTGGCGATCGCTTGGTTAAAATTGATACTATTCTTCAGCCAGGAGATAAATTAGCCTATCATCGTCAGCCTTGGCAAGAACCCGAAGTTCCGTTAAATTTTCAGGTCTTATACGAAGATGAAGACTTTTTAGTCATTAATAAACCTTCTGGACTGCCTGTAATCCCTGGAGGTGGTTTTCTAGAACATACTTTACTCTGGCAATTAAAAACTCTCTACCCTGAAGCTACCCCCTCACCGATCCATCGTTTGGGGAGGGGAACTTCAGGGCTATTATTATTAGGGCGTTCTCCTTTAGGAAAATCTAGTTTAGCCCAACAAATACGTCCCAGTACTATCGGGCAAAATAAAACTCAGATTAGCAAAGTTTATCGCGTTCTGGTGCAACAAAACACCATGAGCGATCGCTTTACTGTTGATCGACCCATTGGCAAAATTTCCCATCCAGTTTTGGGTTATATCTATGGCGCAACACCAAACGGCAAACCCGCTCTTAGTGACTGTAAGGTAATTCAACGTTATAGCGATCGCACTTTACTTGAAGTACGCATCTTTACTGGTCGTCCCCACCAAATTAGAATCCATCTGGCAGCATTAGGCTATCCCCTATTAGGCGATCCTTTATATATTTCGGGAGGAACTTTTGCACCCATAACTGAAGCCATGAAATCTATTCCCGTGCCAGGAGATTGCGGTTATTTTCTCCACGCTTACAAATTAACTTTGATTCATCCGCGATCGCAACAAAAACTGAGTTTTAAATGTCCTACTCCTCAAAACTGGCAAAGGTTGATGGCTGAATCTTAATTCTCCCAAGCAAGATAGAAATAAAATTGGTTTCTCAATCGGGTAGAATGCTTCATGGCGGTTCTATTAAGTTTTATTGAATTTGAATCGATCGCCTGCCAGAAAGAATTTTTTTCTGGATATAAAAATCATTGTTTTTAGTTAACCTATTTACTATTAGGAGAATTTTATGGACTTATCTTTGATTCCAGCACAGCCTGAAGCTGGCGTAATTAACGTTTTAATCGAAATCCCTGGCGGTAGCAAAAACAAGTATGAATTCGACAAAGACATGAACGCTTTTGCTCTAGATCGCGTTTTATTTGCTTCTGTTCAATATCCCTTCGATTATGGTTTTGTCCCCAATACTTTGGCTGATGATGGCGATCCTTTAGATGGCATGGTGATGATGGATGAACCTACTTTTCCTGGTTGTGTAATTGCTGCAAGACCCATTGGTATGCTAGAAATGATTGACGGTGGCGATCGAGATGAAAAAATTCTTTGCGTTCCTGCTGAAGATCCTCGTTACAACGAAGTAAAATCCTTAAAAGATGTTGCTCCCCACCGTTTAGAAGAAATTGCTGAATTCTTCAGAACTTATAAAAACCTAGAGAAAAAAGAAACTGAAATCTTAGGCTGGAAAGATGTTGATGCCGTAACTCCTTTAGTTGAAGAGTGCATCAAAGCTTATAAGTAATTAGTTGGGGTTTATTTGGTGGGTAGAAAATTATGGTTTATTTTTTGTCCTGCCAAGTAAGCTTATATAATAAAATCTAAAAGATAATAGTATGCTTGTTAAGTCCACCACCCGTCACGTTCGTATTTACACCGCAGAAGTTAAAGATAACGAACTAGTTCCTAGCGATCGCGTTTTAACTTTAGATATCGATCCAGACAATGAATTTAATTGGAGTGAAGACACTCTCCAAAAGGTATATCGTAAGTTTGACGAACTAGTAGAAAAGAACAATGGCGAAGATTTAAGCGAATACAATCTACGTCTCATCGGTTCTGATTTAGAACACTTTATTCGTTCTCTCTTGCTTGGTGGCGAAATTAGCTACAATCTTGGTGCTAGAGTTCGTAACTATAGTATGGGTTTACCTCGTATGGAGAGTCCCGATACTGAAGGAAAATATCGTTAAAACTATCCAATTACCAATTATTTATTTAACCTTCGGTTAGTTATTAGTTATTAGTTATTAGTTTTTAGGTCTAAGTCCCCTCTCATAATCTTCGATTTGAGAGTCTTAACTAATTAGTGGTTCAAATCTACTAATTAATTGAACTAAAAACTGTACGGGCGAACCGCCGTTCGCCCCTACTAACTACTAAAAACTCTTTTAATTATATTTATGGCGATCGCATTATTAAAAGTTGCGATCGCTTTTTAATTTTATAGTTATGCTAAATTCTAATTGAAGTTTTGAAACTCAACAGTATTTATACGTATTTCAAAAACTCTAGAATTAACCCAATAAATATCTAATTACAGTCTTTATTATTAGATTTCTCTCTTTTATTAATAATTAACTTGATAATTACTTTATAAAACTAATCGGTATTTCAAGGGATAACATTTATCTTTTCAGTTGTTACGATTGACTTACAAGGAAAAACATAAATATAAATTACGATTTTTTCATCATAATCAAGTTAATGAACCAGAAAATATTTAAAATTTTAACTAGTAGTATTTTACTAGCTGGATTAGGAATTGCTACTAGTGCTGAAAAAGCTTTAAGCAATGGAATAACTGTCACCATTGAAGCCCCAGAAATCCAAAGCTCTCAACTACCAAACAGTAATGAATATTTTGTAGTTGATTTTGAAAATCAAAATGGCACAAATTCTTTTAATGTAACTAATAACAATACAACCTATTCTTACAGTAGCGATTTAGAAGTTAAATCTGCCAATCAATGGGGAGGGGCAAATGGTTCAAAATTTATTACTCAAAAGGTATTAGAATCTATTAGAAGTTATAAATTAACTGTTAGCGAAGAGCAAAAATATTTTGGTTTTTGGTGGTCTGCTGGAGATCCTTATAACCAAATAACTTTCAAAAATGATGGTGAAGAAGTTGCATCTTTTAAAACTTCTGACTTGGTAAATTTTATCAATGATTCTGGTACGGTTAACACAGAATCCTATAAAGGGAATCCTGCTTATAACGGAGAACAAACAGGACATTTAAACGAACCTTTTGCTTTTGTGAATGTCTTTTTTAATCAAGATACTGCTTACGATGAAATTATTGTAGCCACCCTCACTGAAGGTGGTTCGGCATTTGAATCGGACAATCATACTTTTTCGGCAATTGCTCAAGAGATTAGAGGAGAAGTAATTCCCAATGGTGCGCCTGTAGCCAATAGCGATAGTGCTACTACTTCTATTTTAAGCACAATTACAATTGATGTTTTAGCAAACGATACCGATCCAGAGGGAGACGAACTAACTCTCACAGGAGTTAATGCTGCCTTTTCTGGAGGACAAGCCGTAATTGAAGACAATAAAATTGTTTACACTGCTGGGAATGTTCCTGGGGGATTTAGCTTGAGCTATACAGTAGAAGATGAGAAAGGTAAATCCAGTGAAGGTACTGTGGAGCTTACCGTAATTGCTGCTCCTGATTAAATAACTCATAAACCTATCACATATTTAGCAATCCTGCGATCGCGTTAGGCAAGGGTAAAATAGTCACAATCAATAACGCTAAAGCAAATAAACCTAAAAAATCCCGCTTATTATCGAGTTCTGTAACATCGTTAAGAGCGGGTTGATCTATCAAGGGTATCAACCACATAATAATTGCCCAAATCCAAAAATAGGGATGAATTAGAGCAAATAATAAAGCCAAAATACGGGTAATTTGTCCTACTGCGATCGCCATTTTTTGTCCGAAGACAGCATGAACGATATGCCCTCCATCCAATTGTCCGATGGGAATTAAATTAATTGCTGCAATAAACAAGCCCACACATCCTGCAACTGCGATGGGATGAAGTCGAACGCCCATTTCTGCCGTTAGAGAAGAACCCAAAGCTGCTTTGGCAATCAGAGAAAGGAATAGAGATATACGAGGATCTTGAGCTTGAAGATTGAATGTAGAAGATTCTTCTAAAGGCACTACTGTAGATGAGGAAAACCCCCAAATAGAAATAGGAACGATTAAAATAAATCCTGCTAAAGAACTAATAATTGCTAGGTCGAATAAGGCTTTACGATGGGGGATGGGAGATCTTCTTTGACTCAATGCTCCCAAAGTTCCTACGGCAAAATTGTCTAGTAAAAAAGGAAAGGGAATAAAATAGGGCAGGGTAGTGCGAATTTTGTAATAACCCGCTACGAAGAAATGGCTAAATTTCTGCACTCCAATAATTAAAAGTAAAGGCAAACTATAACTCAATCCTTTTAAAAGTAAGTTAGGATTGGCTAATAATTCTTCGACTGAAGTGCCATCAATACTAACCCCAGCAATGGTAGTAGTTAATAGAGTAATCAAAAACATCACAGCAGCAAAAACTACTCGGCGATCGTTTTCTCCTTGCTCCTTCTCTTTCGATTTAGCATGGGGATTGGGAACTAAGGCAAAAAAAGGTTTACCGCGAAAATTTTCTTGAAAAATCAGGAAAAAGCGATCGCCAAAAGCTTGCTCGATATTCTGTTTAATTTCTCGATAAGCATCTTCTGGTATTGTCTTTAATTTCCCCTGGCAAAATATTGCTTGAGGGCGATAATCAATATTTTGCAAATAATAAACGTTCCATGGAAAACAATTACGGAGAGTAGTTTCTTCCTGGGTATTTATAGGGCGAGGGGCAGGATTAGATTCGGCAGTGGTTTTTGCCATAGCTACAAGTTTTTGTTCGCTGGGTTGTGCGGTACTGGTTTCTGGTTTTTTTTCTGGTTTGCCTCGTTGAACGAGCCATCCATATAGCAAAGGACAAACAATTAGAGGCAACAAAAATACAAGTATTGGTAAAGGTTGTTCTTCGCCAAAAATATAAGTCCAAGTCGTCCAAATAAAGGATGGTAGCATAATTACTAACCAACACAACCATACAGGAGTAGTTGTCTTATGCTTAACACTACGATCCACAATTAAATAGGCGATAGGACCTAATACAACTAAAATTAACCAGAGTTCCATAAAAAAGTCTTTCTAAATCTGTATCCTAAATTTTTTCCTCAATAACTATTGTGGACTGAAAATTAAGAGTGGAAAGATAAAATAAAAATGCGAGCGGATAGTGTAAACAAAGTACCTCTATATTTTAGAATGCCCGAAAACTCGACCAAAATTAATCATTCAAGCTCGGTCAACCACAAATCTCCTCGCCCAATTTTGCCAGGAATATTTGCTTTTGCCCCCAATCGAGATACTTTGGGTGCTACCTCTTACTTTATTGTAGATAAAAGTGGCAATATTCTCCTCGATTGTCCTGCTTGGAATCAACCAAATCAAGAGTTTTTAATTTCTCAAGGGGGGGTAAACTCGTTAATTATTACTCATCGAGGTGGGATTGGCAAAAATGTAATGGAGATGCAGAAAAACCTCGACTGTGAAGTCATAATTCAGGAACAAGAAGCCTATTTATTACCTGAAGTCACAGTTAATTCTTTTGCCGATAATTTAATTGTTGGAGACAATTTAGAACTTATTTGGACTTGCGGACATTCTCCTGGTTCTTCTTGTTTGTATTGGAAACAAGAAGGAGGAATATTATTTACGGGAAGACATTTGCTACCCAAATCCCCAACAGAAATTGTTCCTTTACGCACTGCTAAAACTTTTCATTGGTGGCGACAGTTAGACAGTATTGCCAAATTGCGCGATCGCTTTTCTCCAGATACATTGAAATATATTCTTCCTGGAGCAAATACAGGCTATCTCCGAGGAAAAGGTTATCTAGAGAATGGATACGAACTATTATATGCTTTAGATTTAAAAGCTTTACGAAATACAGAAGCCATCTAAAATAATAGTTAGAGCAGAGACTTTGTAGTTAAATGAATGAATGTTGGGTTTTGCTACGCGCTACCCAACTGGAGCAAATACAGGCTATCCTACCAAGCAATTGTCCATTGTAAAAAGAAATGACGAGAATTTCACTTCTCGTCATTTTAAATTCAAAATATTTCTAAACTAAACCATTTAAAAAATTTAGAAATTAGGCTGATGACGAATTAGATTGAGAAACTCTTCGCGAGTTTTTTGATCGTCTTGAAAAGAACCGATCATCGCACTAGTCACAGTCCAAGAACCAGGTTTTTGGACTCCACGCATCGACATACACATATGACTTGCTTCCATAACCACAGCAACCCCTTGAGGTTCTAGAATCTCTTGAACTGCTTCGGCAATTTGACGAGTCAAACGTTCTTGTACCTGTAAGCGACGAGCATACATTTCTACAATACGGGCTAATTTGCTCAAACCAACTACTTTTTGATTGGGAATATAGGCTACGTGTGCTCTACCCATAAAGGGCAGCATATGGTGTTCGCAAAGACTGAAGAAGTTAATATCTCTAACCAAAACCATTTCATTGTGTCCTTCGTCAAAGATTGCGCCGTTAACGAGTTCTTCTAGAGACTGATTGTAGCCGCTAGTTAAAAATTGCATCGCTTCGGCAACTCTTTTAGGAGTCTTCAGCAATCCTTCTCGTTCTGGATCTTCGCCTACGGACTCTAGCATGGTGTAAACAGCTTCCATCATTTTTACTTTGGCAGCCTCTGAAGTTGCCTTGATTTCTGCTGCTTTACCGTTATGAGTGTTGCGGTCTGGTCTACTTTCAACTTGCTCTAGCAAACTAGCCTTAAGTGGATTTGAACCATTACCGTTACCATTAAAAGATTCAGAACGATTAGAACTGTTAGAAGAAACTATTGTCATAATGTGTTAATGCGAGTAAAACTCTGTCCTCTTGCTGTAATTTTTTTGGCGAGCGATGTTATTTACAATGCCCCTCCACTGGGCATAACAATCATCTCTTCTACTACCGCCTGATGGGGTAGCAAAGCTGTATGGAGTATAGATTGGGCGACAATCTCTGGAGTAAGCATTGCCTCCCGATTGAAATCTGCTTTTACGGTATCTGTGTCCCAAATGGGTGTATTGACCGAACCAGGAGAGATAGTTACAGTACGAATGCCGTTAGCTCTCTCTTCTACTGACAAAGCTTTGCTTAAAGCAACCAAAGCTGCCTTGCTCACACCATATACACCCCAATCAGGAAAAGCATTGAAAGCAGCGATCGAAGCTACGTTAATAATCGTTCCTGACTTGCGATCGCGCATTCGGGGTAAAACTCCTTGAACGCATTGAAATATGCTGGTTAGGTTGAGATTTAATACTCTCTGCCAATCTTGAAGGGGAGTTTTGTATAAAGAATTGGTGTAGCCCATTCCTGCATTGTTGACGAGAATGTCTATCGAACCCAGATCGGAACAAATGTCACTAATTTTTTGTCTGACCAGTTCTAATTCTTCTAAATCCAAAGAATAAACTTTCACTGTTCCTGGAGTATCTAAAGCTTCTATTTCGCCCGCTACGGCTTCTAACTTAGCCCTAGAACGACTCACTAAAGCAACCTCAATACCCGATTTAGCAAAAGCTATCGCAGTTGCTTTTCCAATACCACTACTAGCACCTGTCACTATTGCTCGTAGTTGATTTGAAGGTGAATTCATTATTTGTTGACGATCGTTTCCCAAACTTGCTTTTCTGATGAATTTGTCTGCTCGCAGAAGATTCTCCGAACTCAGCTATTAGCTGCATCCAGAGGGATAAATTTCTTATTGTTCGTCAAGGGGGTGAAATATCGGTAACAATATTTACCTCCGACGAGCGAAAATATAAAATACTGCAAGTGTCGATTTGACTTAAATATATTTATGCTTTTGACTTCTCTAGCGTCTCTGGTTCTAAGTTTTAGAACTTCTATTTACTAGTTAGGTCTTGCAGCAACCCTACATTAAAATTAATGTAACAAAATATTGCCTTAGCAATTATAGCATTAGTAAATGATCGCAGAATTAAATAAAATTTTGGTTATTCACCCTAGACTGTTTCAAACTGTCCGATATCGCGGAATTTTTGATAGCGCAATTCTTTTCGTTGCTCGGAAGTCATTTGAGTCAATTGTTCGAGATGATCAGCGATAGTTTCCTTTAATTTGGCTGCTGCTTCTACAGGGTTGGCATGGGCTCCACTACTGGGTTCGGGAATAATTTCATCGATAATATTAAGTTCTTTTAAATCTCCAGCAGTAATTTTTAGAGCAGCAGCAGCGCGATCGCTTTTCTTCGCATCTTTCCACAAAATTGCCGCACAAGCTTCGGGACTAGCAACAGTATAGACCGAATGTTCTAGCATCAATAGGCGATCGGCTACTCCAATACCCAAAGCCCCCCCAGAACCACCTTCGCCGATAACCGTACAAATAATCGGTACGTCAAAACCAAACATTTGCTGAAGATTATAGGCGATCGCTTCTCCCTGTCCGAGTTTTTCGGCTTCCACTCCAGACCAAGCTCCAGGGGTATCGATGAAGGTCAAAATTGGCATATTAAACTTGTTGGCGTGTTCCATTAAACGTAACGCCTTGCGATAGCCTCCTGGGAAAGCCATACCAAAATTGCGGGCGACATTATCTTTAGTGTCTCTACCTTTTTGGTGTCCCATAATTACCACTGGACGACCATTGATGCGAGCCAAGCCACCTACTAATGCAGGATCGTCATAACCACCGCGATCGCCGTGTAATTCCAGCCATTCATCGCTAATAGCTTGGACGTAGTCTAGGGTACTGGGGCGACGAGGATGGCGAGCTAGCTGTAGCCTCTGACCTGGGGTTAATGTACTAAATATCTCTTGCCTTAACTGTTCTGCCCTTACTTCCAGCTGAGATATTTCTGCGGAAACATCTACTTGGTTTTCTTCTGCTAAGGTTTTAATTTGCTCTATTCTAGATTCTAACTCGCAAAGAGGCTTTTCAAAATCTAGTAAAAAGGTTTTTTTCTTAGTTTTGGGCATGGTTAGCAAGTAAATTGTCTATGATAGATCGGAAGTCCCCACAATATATTATCGGCTATTTGGTGTTTTTTAGGAAATTTGTCACCCTAGATACAACAATTATCTAGTTTCAAAATGTTAGTGCCTTTGCCTGTCATTCATTGCTTCGCCCACAATGCTATTAACCTGTTCGCCAATTAGCATTACTAGAGAACTTAAATATAACCACAACATTAAAATAATTACAGTTCCCACCGCACCATAAATTTTGCTATAGATACCAATATGGGAAACATAAAAACGAAATATCAAAGAAACGATCGCCCAAGAAATAGCTGCTAAAATTGCTCCTGGAAAAATAGGGATATTTTTAGTCCGCTGGCTCGAACCATAGCGATAGATCAGACTAAAGGCGATCGCAATGATACCCAAAGCGATCGGAAAACCCAAAATGCGCCACAGATCGACCAGCATTTCACTCAATGCCAATTCTAGGTTGGAATTGATAATCAGATTTTGGAACGTCAGAAAACAAGCAAAAACTAGTTGAACGGCTACTGCTGTTAACAGAATGATTAAGGCAATAATAGTCGATTTGAATTCTCGATCTTTTTTGCGTCTTAAATTAGTTTGAAACTGATAGATTACTCCCGCACTAGTAGTGACGATCGCAATAATTACAATCGTGCTAAAAATTTTCCAAGTAGATAGTAAAAGAGAAGTCCAATTTTGTTGGAGAGCAATGTGTAACAGAAAATCTCCTACCCAGAGTAAAAAACAAGCAATAATTAAAAATATTAAAGTTAAAATTGTTAGAGAAACTGCGATAGTTTTTGTTTGCAAGTAAGAGCGTTTGTCTTGCTCTGCCACTTGATGGATTTCATCTAAAGCATTCATCGCAGCACTTAATACTCCAGAAATAATCCAAATTGCCGCAATTGAACTCAACGAGAACCAGCTTTTGCCTTCGGCTGTTTTAATATCTTCAATGAATTCTAAGAGTAAAGTCCAAATTTGGACTGGAATAATGTCGGCAAAATGAATTGCCAGACCAACTAAGGTAGATTCTACAGATTGCTCGAATAAACTAATAGCAGTTAGAACGGCGATAATGGCTGGAAACAAGCCTAACATTCCATGAAAAGCCATCTCCGCTGCCAAACCAGTCAGTCGCTTTTGAATCACGCAAGCAATAGTTTTTTGTACGTTTATCCAGTTGAGATAGCGTACAAATTTAATCCAAGCAAACATGAAAACTTTCTACGGCTAAGTTACTATTTCTTTCTTGTTTTTTATAACCTCAATACCCCAAGATGAAAACATTTTATTTTTCAATGGAAACGAAAAACTGCTGAGTTAAAACTAGCGATCGCCTCTCAATTGTCATTAAGAAATATAAAGTATTTTAGTTTAGGGGAACTTTTGACTTCTAAGGGCATTCCTCAATCCAGAAAGCAATATTTATCGACTTCCTCACAATCTAGAAGATCGACAACAAGGAACAGCCAACCATGTTGTTAAGCCCAAACCCTAGAATAAAAGAAAAATACTGGAGTTATGTTCTTTTTTAGAGCAAATTGGGCAATCTATTCTCAGAGGAGGGAGTCAAATCCACAACCTTCACTGGAGTCGTCATTAAGAAATCCCTATGCTTGCTAGTTCTTCCTATGTTGAAACCGAAGGAGATAATTCTTCACCCAATCCCGATCTTCGTCTAGATTTAGAAACCGATAATGATGGTTCTGATAAGTTACCAGAAGAACTTGTAGAACTCGACCTAGACAATATAGATCCCGATCGCGTTCCTCAAAGAGGTAGCCGTACTACTACCGATTTAGTCCGATTATATTTACAAGAAATCGGTAGAGTACCCTTATTAGAGAGAGACGAAGAAGTTTCAGAAGCTCAAAAAGTTCAAAAACACATTCAGATTCTGGAAGAGAGAACTAAAGCTGCCGAAGCAGGCAACGAAATTCTCCAAGAATTTATCGAGCTAGTAGACGTTCACGATCGTCTGGTTACTCAAATTAGTCACCGTCCTTCTTTGAAAAGATGGTCAATGGCATTGGGTATGGAAATTTCTCTGCTGAAAGAAAAGCTAGCAACGGGCAAACAGGCTTGGGCGGAAGTTATTGGTTGCAATGTCAAAGAACTAGATAAAATTCAAAACAGTGGCATCCGCGCCAAAGAACATATGATCAAAGCAAACTTGCGTTTGGTCGTTTCTGTAGCTAAAAAATATCAAAATCGCGGTTTAGAGTTATTAGACTTAATTCAAGAGGGTACTCTAGGGCTAGAAAGGGCGGTAGAAAAATTCGATCCGACCAAAGGCTATCGTTTTAGTACCTATGCTTACTGGTGGATTCGTCAAGGAATTACCAGAGCGATCGCTACTCAAAGCAGAACTATTCGCCTTCCCGTTCATATTACGGAAAAACTCAACAAAATTAAAAAAGCTCAACGCAAAATTTCTCAAGAGAAAGGACGCACTCCCAAAATTGAGGATATCGCTAAAGAGTTGGATATGACTGCAGCCCAAATTCGCGAAGTGTTATTGCGCGTACCTCGTTCGGTATCTTTGGAAATTAAAGTCGGTAAGGAAAAAGATACGGAATTGGGAGATTTGTTGGAAACTGAAAGTGCTTCTCCTGAAGAAACTTTGATGCGAGAGTCTTTACAGAAAGATTTACACTATCTACTTTCAGAATTAACCAGTCGCGAAAGAGAAGTAATTCAAATGCGTTTTGGTTTTGGAGGGGAAAAACCCTTTTCTCTAGCGGAAATCGGTCGTTGTTTGGAATTATCGCGGGAAAGAGTGCGTCAAATTGAAGCCAAAGCTTTACAAAAACTACGCCAACCCCGACGCAGAAATTTGATTCGAGATTATTTAGAATCTCTAAGCTAAGGCGATCGCGTAAATAAATTAAAGTCAAGGAAGAGAGGATTAATTCTCTCTTTTTTTTTTGTTTGAATAAAATAATATTAAATCTATTCATCTAGAAATTAGATTAGGTTATTTCTGTGAAATGAGACGTATACATCATATTCATAATAAATCCATTATTCAAAGCGATCGCAATTGCCCTGAATCATACCTCGATCCAGCAACGCCTTCCCCAAAAGGCAAGAGAACACTAATAATTTCAATGGGCAAATTAAAACTCATGCTTTAAGCCTAACGATACACTTAAAAATCGTTGTTCAACTTCACTTTTTTCTCAAAATGGATAAAGTCTAGCTAAGTAAGATGCTTAAGTATTACATCAAATACTTGCCTAGCTTCAATTGTTTCATTTTTCAAGATATCTTGCTGCTGAGTAATCAATAAAGGCGATTGTGCTGGCGAGCTAGTCAGATGACCATGAGAACCTTTAACTAAGTCGGCATCCAAAGGAATAACATCCATCAAATAACGAAAACCTAATTTCTTTTTGAGTAAAGTCATTGCAACTTTAGCTTTCGGCAAGCTAATTTGGGGATCGATAAATAGCTCTACAGGATCGTATCCAGGTTTGCGATGGATGTCTACAGTGCGGGCAAAATCAGGGGCTAGCCTGTCCTCTAGCCAATAGTAATAACTAAACCAAGCGTCTGAATTGGCGATCGCCACAAGCTCTCCCGAACGATCGTGATTTAGATTATATTCTTCTTTGCCCGAACTGTCTAAAACTAGATCGATCCCAGGAGTATTTTCTAGGATGCTTTTAACTCGATCGAAACAACTGAGATCGTTGATATAAACGTGGGCAATTTGATGATCGGCAACCGCAAAAACTTTACTAGCCCCAGGAATGAGAATTTCGC
>NZ_JBZNBU010000044.1:0-22377 GCF_058530065.1 Waterburya sp.
TAGCTATTTACTTGTTGTAGGTCTTTGAAAAGCGCTCGCAGAGCCAGCCATCAAATATTGCTCTTTTAGAGATTGGATTGGCAAGACTCAAGAAAATTTCTTATATAACGGGTCGTAAAACATCGTCCGTAGGTAGGGTCGGGCGGGGAGAGTCACTTCCATATTTCTGTCTATAAAAAAGCGATTGTTAGTATTCAAATTGTGTGCTTATGTCTCCATCACAACCAACTGATTTAACTTTAGATAAAGCTTTAACCCTCTTAAAATCCTATGATTGCGTCAAAGTAACTAATACCAACCCTTTGGTAGAACTAGAAAAAATTCGCAGTAGCTTACTATTAATCACCAGTTTATCAACATCACAAAATATAGGAGTTTGCGCCGATAATTTTCAGCAAGGCTTCGCTGCCTTAACTAGTTACTTAGAAGCTTTAGGCTATCAAAGTAATTTAGAGCGAGAAAATATGGCTCATAGTTCCGAACCAATTTATCTCAAATTTAGTACACAAAAAATGTCTTATTATTCCAGCAAATATACAGAACATTACCGAGGAGTTCTAATTGCTTGCCAAAGTGAAGATGATGCGATCTCTGGAGTGTATGGTCATTTCCCTTTAGATCTATTTAATATTAGTTTGGAATCAAATTCTTAGCTTAATCTAATTAACCTTATTTCAGCAAAATATAAGGTTTCTAAATTAACTAATTGTTTATGAGCATCTAATAAAAGATCGATACAGTAATCATTGCACTAATAAAATTTATACCTGTAAGCTTCTTGGCTCCAATGTCAACACCAAATAATTGCGATCGCTTGGAAAATTTGCCTAGAAAATTGAAAAACCCAAATGATTGGCAACAGGTCTTTCTCGCATTGGTATTTTGGTGTGTATTGGGGCATTTAAGATGGTAAATTTATTAGCGCGATTAACTACTAAAGTACTAGAACCGCCACCGTCTAAATTCAAAGCGCGATCGCATCCCAAATTAATAAAAAGCTCGGCTAACTCTGCTAAAGTTACCCCTTCACTATAAAAAGGTTGCTTGCCATCAACTACTAACAACCATAGCTTTTTGCCAGTAGAATCTATACCCACAGCAGAACGACCGTAATTATCTTGATTATCTTTAACTATCCTAAGACCATCTTTGACTAATAATTCTCTGCCCGCAATTCCCCAAACTGTATTTGGGGGACAAGATTTTTCGTGAATAGTAGTTAAATTAGACCCAGAAAAACACAATACATTCCAGCGATCGCCTTTTTTGCCATAGGGTTTGCCACGAAAAATATTTTCGCCTAAAGCATTAGCAATTTCGCCATTTCGAGGATAAAAACTCCAAGGACTATCTTCAGCAAAAGGATAAAAAAAACTACCATTAATTGCTAATTGTAAATTATATTTTTTCACAAACCTAGAGGTACTTAAAGCTAAATTGCTCTCTTCATTAACAGTTGGAGTGATAAAAGGTTTTATATGAGAATTATTTAGATTTATTGCTACCTGATGAACTATGTAAGGACGAGGAGCGGAAAAAACTTTTCTCTGGTAAATAATATCATTAAATAGTTGTTGCTGGATATTAGTTCGAGGAGGACGCTGACTAACGCACCAGCCGTAAAAAACTAAAGGTAAGAGTAAAATAATTATAATTACAGTCCGCAAGATATTTATTTGTTTTGAATTCATTCTTTTCTAGAAAAAGTCTCTTAATTCTAGTAGCTACGATAACAACTATTTTGGCGAGTCATGCTATTTCTGTGATGTTATTTGCTAGCCTGGGTAAAACATCCACTAATAGTGGTTGGAATTATGTTTTAGCTCTCTATATTTTTCTAGCCACCATTGCGATAACAGACTATTTGACCCTAATCACTTCCAGGCGATCGAACTTATTTAAGCTAATTTCCACTCTCTTGAGTGGTGCTTTATTAGGTTTTTATTATGGTGGTATTGCAGCAGATAATAATTCCCAAATTGCCATAATTGGCGCGGTATTATTCAGTATTATTTTTGCTCTTGAATATTGGCGAAAATCTTATTTCTTACCAATAATAGTTACTCTTATTGCTGCTATTTCTGCCTATGGCTTTGCTTTTGTCTTAATTACTCAAGCAATATCTTTATTGAGCGTTGCTGCGATAATTCCTGGAGCGTTCTGGAGTATATTTGGTGGAATCTATACGATCTTGGCAACCAATCTAGCGATCGCCAGCATTAATACCCACAACAACTAAATTGTTGCTGGCAAAAGAGTTCTGATGAACTAAAAAAAGCTAAAATAAACTACGAAAAGCATTTTAAGCTCGTCTTATCTAAGTATTTATGTCCGATTTAATTATATTTTGGCATCGTAATGATTTAAGAATTTCTGATAATGTCGGATTGAGCGCAGCAACCCATAAGACAAAAAAAGTAGTAGGTTTATTTTGCTTGGACAGCAATATTCTCGATCGCGATGATATCGCCCCAGCTAGAGTCAAGTACATGATTGGCTGCTTGCAAGAATTAGAAGCAAATTATCGACAACTTGGCAGCCAATTAATTATCGTTCGAGGTCAACCAGAAACCGCTATTCCTTTGGCAGCAGAAACTATTAAAGCAACGGGAGTATATTGGAATTTAGATGTCGAACCCTATTCTAAAAAGCGCGATCGCCTCGTTACCCAAGCATTGGAAGAAAAAGGTATAGCAACTAAAACTTTTTGGGATCGATTGTTACACCCCCCAGGAGAAATTTTAACTAAATCGAGCAATCTTCCCTATAAGGTATATACTCCTTTCTGGCGTAGTTGGAGTCAGCAGAAAAAATCTACTCCCAAGAATGGAATCGAAACATTAACAGGATTGAATGACGATCGAGTAGCCGAAAAAGCTGGAGCGATCGCTTTACCTACAGCTAAAGATTTAGGTTATGAATGGGAATATCCCTTAATCCTTGCCCCAGGGGAAACTGCTGCTCAAGAAAAGCTCGAAGAGTTTTGCGATCGCAATATCTATAGTTACGATGAAGACCGCAATATTCCTTCCCTCGATGGTACATCTCAACTAAGTGCTGCTTTGAAATTTGGCGCGATCGGCATTCGTACTGTATGGCAAGCTACCCTTGAGATTGCGGAAAACTGTCGCAGTGATGAAGCTAAAAACGGGGTAGTTACCTGGCAAAAAGAACTAGCTTGGCGAGAATTTTATCAACAATGTTTGTTTTTCTTTCCCGAACTAGCCGAAGGTGCTTACCGCGACGAATTTAAAGACTTTCCTTGGGAAAACGACACCACCAAATTTCAAGTTTGGTGTGAAGGTAAAACAGGCTATCCTATTGTCGATGCAGCTATGCGTCAATTAAATGAAACGGGTTGGATGCACAATCGCTGTCGGATGATTGTAGCTAGTTTTTTAACTAAAGATTTAATTATTGATTGGCGTTGGGGGGAAAAATATTTTATGCAGAAACTTTACGATGGAGATCTTGCAGCCAATAATGGCGGTTGGCAATGGAGTGCCTCTAGCGGTATGGACCCCAAACCCCTGAGAATTTTTAATCCCGCTTCCCAAGCTGCTAAATTCGATCCAGATGGGGAATATATCCGTCAATGGTTGCCCGAAATTAGTTCGATGGATACGGAATATTTAGTAACGGGTAAAATACCACCTCTAGAAAGGGCTAGTTACGATTATCCCCAACCTATAGTGGATCATAAGGTACAGCAGCGCAAATTTAAGGAGCTTTATAAACAACAAAAAGGTCAATAAACTATTGATTCTGCCTAGGTACTTATTAAGACTCTATTTTTAATTCCAAACCAAACTCTAAAGGTTCATAACCAATATCGATTTCTGCTGCTTCTACTTGCGCCCGCAATTTATTAAACATTTCCAAACCATCGGGGCGCAAAATCAAAATTAAATACTGTTCTTCTTTATTAGCTTCCAATTCCGCAATAGTTTTTCTTAAGGGAGATTCTTCATCATATAAATCCGCTCTTGGGGCAAATTCTTTACTAGGATGAAGTACAAAACCATCTTTACGAGCTTCTATATAAATAGGAGCTTTTTCCTTATTTGAGCCTTGACTATCTTCGTCAACTTTAGCTACGACTACCGCCTCTTGGGGTTCGAGAGCTTGAGTAGTCATCACAATAATCAATAGAATCAGCGTACCGATGGTACAGGCTAAAACTGAGAGAAAGGGGAATAGTTCTATATTGGTTTGTTGTTTGCGAGAAAGACTGCGCCGAGACATATGGATCGTACTAGATTTAGAAATTAGGGTGAGTTAAGTTATTGGTTCGTAGGTAGTGGGTAGTGGGTAGTAGATAGTAGGTTTTAATAACTTTTCTAATTGTTATTGTTTATCTGTTGTTGCTATTATCTTGTTCTACTAAAGTAATGCGACGGGGTTTGTTAAGTTGTTGGAGAATGGGTTGCATCTGTGCCAAGTTGTCTTTTAAGGCTCTTAAAACACTTTCTAGTTGGGCGGTTTTTTCTAAAGAACTAAAACTTCTCTCCAAACCTTGTTGAATGTTTTGAAAGTCAGACATTTTTTGAGTAGCAATTTCCAAAGAACCAACTCTGCTTTCTAAAACTCTGGCAGCATTTTCCAACTGTTGGCTAATACCTTGGGTTTGAAGGTTAAGATTGTCCGCTGCTACTCGATTTTTGCTCCTAATTTCTTCGATAATCCCTCTAATTTGCCCGACAAGTTCTTGGTTAGCTTGTTGTTGTTGGGTAAAGAAACCTAAAAACTCTTGGCGATCGCGATTGCTTTGCTGTCTGATTTGGTCTACTTGAGCGATTACTTGGGAACTAACATCTTGTACTTTACTAATCTCGTCAATAAAGCCCGTAGCTAAATTTCTTGCTGCCCGTTCGGCATAGCTGTGAGCGGGTTGAATTAAATCTTGAGGATTGGGGAAATGTTCTTTAATTGCTCCTTCAATGGCGCGATCGATCGTTTCTGGATCTACTTGTCCGCTTGGTTTTTTCAAACGGGGTAATAATTTGTCGTTAATAAAGACATCAATACCGAGCAACAATCTAGATTCATAACGTTCTACCAGTACCAAAGGAATCATCACTAAAACGCTGAGAAATAGGGCAAGCAAAGTAGTATCAAAAGCCAAACCCAAACTAGTCGTAACGTTACCAATACCACCTTTAATCGCTTCCACATCTCCCGAAGTTTTTAGTACTCCCGAAAAACCACTAACCGCTCCACTAATCCCAATTACCGTACCAACAAAACCAAGTAGAGGAATCGCCCATACTAAAATTCGAGGAACGGTATAGGAAGACTCGGAAGCAGAAAGATAAAAAGAGGAATCATCTAAAGCAAATTCATTAGCAGTAGTGCGATCGCCAGTTCTAATATATGTACGGAGAATGCGAGCGCAACGCAAGGCAACTAAATTGCCATCTTTCATCAATCTTTCTTGGAAATAAGCTACTTCGTGAGCGTCTGGCTTGTCCAAAGGAATATGATCGGCAATCCAAATCTTTTCCAAGGCACTGTACTCAGTTTTTAGCAAATATATTTTCAAGCCAATAAAAGCAATTACGATGGAGGTTAGAGCAACTACAACAAATTGAACGAATTGAGCTTGTCCTTGATCGTATAGTAACTTCCCTATGTAAGACTCTCTAAATAAAGGAATTATGCCCACTACGAGATAAACAACTAAAAAAATTGCTGTTGCGATCGCTGCTAGCAATCTAGAATCTACTTCTAATTCCTGACGTTTAGAATTTCGAGGAAGAGATTTCTTAATTTTCTTGGGTCTAAATTTGCTCATATTAATATTTCAGATTTTCGGGTATGCTTGGCTGCTACGGGCTTTCTTTTCGATCTTATGATTGTCAGTAATAGCTTATCTTTAAGTCTTCAGTCAATTAATTATTACAACTCTCGATTGCTAATGGTGGGAATTTGGCGATCGTTTTCACCGAATATTTACTGAAAATATACAAATCGGCTACTCCTTTATTTCACTTATCAAATTCAAGTAAAAATAATAATTAAACAAAGATCGTCAAAGTTGAGTAGCCAAGAGACTCAAGGTTTTTTAAAACTAGTAACTAAAAGTAAGATTACGCCAATATTTATTGATATGTCAGCTACGTTAAATACAGGAAAATTGATTAAACGAAAATCCAAAAAATCAACTACATAACCAAACAAAAAACGATCTATACCATTTCCTACAGCCCCCGCTAAAATAAATCCATATCCTAATTGTTCTAATAAACTCAATCTATGGCTATACCAAACAAAAGCAACTAATATTAGACTAACAACTAGAGAAATCCAACGTAATATTTCCACCTGTCCGCTAAAAAAGCTAAAAGCTGCACCAGTATTGATCACATAAGTTAGATGAAATACTCCTTCCCACAAGGGAAAAGTAGTATTGATGGTTGAAAATTCTCGAACTACCAAGTATTTAGTTAGCTGATCGAAAATAATACCGACAATTGCAACTAACCAAAAAATTCGTTTGCGCTTCATTAATTTGTTTTTCATAACATCATTAAGATAAATAAAAACGGAACTGAGTTATAATTGTTAAGAAATTTTGAGCTAACGACACAAAAGTCTATAGACCAATCCTTATGTCTCTTCCTATTCGCAACATTGCAATTATTGCCCACGTAGATCATGGCAAAACCACTTTAGTAGACGCATTTCTCAAACAATCGGGTATTTTCCGCGAGGGCGAAGACGTACCAGATTGTGTCATGGACTCTAATGACCTCGAACGAGAGCGAGGCATTACCATTCTGTCCAAGAATACAGCAGTTAAATATAAAGACACTTTAATTAATATTGTCGATACTCCAGGTCACGCCGATTTTGGTGGCGAAGTAGAACGAGTATTGGGAATGGTAGACGGTTGCGTGCTAATCGTCGATGCGAACGAAGGTCCAATGCCTCAAACCCGCTTCGTACTTAAAAAAGCTTTAGAGAAAGGCTTGCGTCCCATTGTGGTGGTTAATAAAATCGATCGCCCCCGCGCCCATCCTGACGGTGCAGTAGATAAAGTATTTGATTTGTTTGTCGAACTTGGTGCGGACGACGATCAGTGTGACTTTACTACTCTTTATGCTTCTGGTTTACAGGGCTTTGTCAAGGAACAGTTAGAAGATGAAGGGGAAGATATGCAGCCTTTATTTGAGGCGATTATTCACCACGTTCCACCGCCAGCAGGGGATATAGAAAGACCTTTACAATTGCAAGTAACCACCCTAGATTATTCCGATTATTTAGGTCGCATTGTTATTGGTAGAATCCATAACGGAACGATTAAAGCAGGTCAACAAGCAGCATTAGTTAAAGAAGATGGCAGCCTGGTTAAAGCCAAGATTTCCAAATTAATGGGCTTCCAAGGACTGGCTAGAGTAGAACTTCCAGAAGCAAGTGCGGGTAATATCGTTGCTGTAGCGGGTTTTGCCGATGCCAACATTGGAGAAACTATTACTTGTCCTAACGAACCCGATGCTTTGCCTTTAATTAAGGTAGACGAACCTACTCTACAAATGACCTTCTCCGTCAATAATTCTCCCTTTGCAGGACAAGAAGGAGATTATGTTACTTCCCGACAAATTCGCGATCGCTTGATGCGAGAATTGGAAACTAATGTGGCACTCCGCGTCGAAGATGGAGATTCGGCAGAAAAATTCCTCGTTTCTGGTCGAGGAGAATTACATTTAGGTATTTTGATTGAAACTATGCGTCGCGAAGGTTATGAGTTTCAAGTATCTCAGCCTCAAGTAATTTATCGCGAAATCAACGGTAAGCCTTGCGAACCCTATGAGTATTTGGTTTTAGACGTTCCTGAAGCTGCTGTAGGTAGTTGTATCGAACGCCTCGGACAGCGTAAAGGGGAAATGAAAGATATGCAGAACAACGGCGCACGGACTCAACTGGAGTTTGTGATTCCTGCAAGAGGTCTGATTGGTTTTAGAGGCGATTTTGTGCGCATCACTCGCGGAGAAGGAATTATGAATCATAGTTTCTTAGAATATCGTAATTTCTCTGGGGAATTGGAAACTCGTTACAACGGAGTTATTACTGCTTTTGAAGAAGGTGTAGCAACTTTTTATGCCCTCAAAAATGCTGAAGATCGCGGTGTATTCTTTATTACTCCTGGTACTAAAGTTTATAAGGGCATGATTGTTGGAGAACACAATCGCCCTCAAGACTTAGACCTTAATGTTTGTAAAGCCAAGCAGCTAACCAACCATCGTGCAGCTAGTGGTGACGAACTAGTACAACTTCAAGCACCTACAGAAATGAGTTTAGAACGTGCTTTAGAATATATTGGTTCTGACGAATTGGTGGAAGTAACTCCCGAATCTATTCGCTTGCGCAAGTTAAAAACTAAGAAGTTGGCTAAGAGATAACTAGTGATAATTAGTCATTAATAATTAGTTTTTGTAAAATTAACTAAGGTGGTCTTAATGACCACCTTTTTCATTATCTTATCTTTAATAATTACTCGATCGCTTCAGTTTCTGAAAATTCTAATTCTAAACTATCTCTACCTATAGTTTCTAGATGTAATTCCCATTTAGGAGGACTGCTGACTGAATTGTATTGGTATGTTGCCAAACATTGTTTTTTTTGATTAAAAATATTGAGACTATAGCCATATTTGCGAACTACAGTACCAAATCGATTGACAAAACGATAGCGTCCAAAATAATCTAACAAAGTCCATAATTGCCAATTAACAGTGATATTAATTTGTTGTTTTTGAGGATAAGTCAACCAGTTTTGAATTAAGTTTCCCCCAAAGGGATCGAATTGTTCTGCTGCCCACCAAATACTTGCTTGAGGTAAATCTGGATTCCGATCTTGCTTGGCAACTCGATCGATCTTTGGCTCGTCTTTAATTCTTAGTTCGACAGATTTGGGAGGCGATAACAATAGATCTTTTTGATAATTACAAGTTACGATCGCCAGGGAATTATTGTTAACAGCGGATTGAAGAGCGATCGCCGATTTAGTAATTAATAAAACAGATAAACTCACTGAATGAATCAGCAATAGAAAATAATATCTATTCATAAAGAATTTAATAGTTTTTGCCAAATAAAAAGAAAACTAGTGGTTTTTATCTAAATAAGCCTAACTGGCTAATATTTAATTATAATTAAATCTTTTTTAAATTTTAAAAGTAATACAAGCTACAACTATTATTAAGTAGTACTTTGAGGGAATAATCAAAGTTTTTTTAGTAGGTGTGATAACACACATCGACCAAACCTAAAACGACCCAGAAGCTCTATTTTTTGAATTAAATTCGATTTCAACTCGATTGCAATTAGTCTATTGGTTTGGGAAATTATTGCTTCATCCTATAATTTTTTGACAATATTTTTAAAAGGATAAGTGGGAAGGTAAAATTAAATATAAAATAGTTGTAGGAGGGGTTAGGGTGTAGGGGTCAGGTAAAAGAGCGACTACTTAGGTTTTATAAATTATTTAGCCTACCTACTTATAAAAATTGAACTTTTTGCCATAAATTCATCGAGCGGATCGAAGATACAGCAGTTTGCATAGCTAATTGATACAGACATTAATCTGTAGCGTGGGCGACGCGAAGCGAGTGTGACCCAAGGGGATACTTTAGTGCCTTTAGGGCTTTAGTGCATTGCCCACACTACTATTCAGCAAGCAGCGATCGTGTTTTGTCCCAGATTGAAACGCAAACTGCTGTACATACAAAAATAGACAATCTTTAATTAGATTGTCTGGTAATTATGAATATTTTACCTACTTGATAAATTGTAAAAGTCAAACTACAATTTTGCCGCTCCAGCCATTTATTAAAGTAAACGGAAGTGACAATTTTTAAAGCAGAATTGCTAATTCTACCAATGCTCTAAAATAACGCGCGACAAATTTATTCCTATTTCCCTACTCCCCAATTGCCTTATTTCTCCGAACTCTCTGTAGTCAATTTAAACAAAAACAGTATTAGATCTCGATCTTCTATATTGCATCTTCAAGATTATTTAAGCTTGGTAGAAGAAGTTATCAATCAATTGTTACTTGTTTTCGATCTCCTGTCGATTTATCTTCTGGTAGCATTAAGTCTGCATTAGTTTGAATTAAATCACTTTCTGGTAATTCTAGACTGCCACTGGGTTCTTTGAGTTTTAAGCACAATTCAAATAAAACTTCTGCTAGATCGCTACGGGACACTTTTCCCGTTGATAAGTCGTTGAAACTAGCATCGAGCTTATCGTTAATTTGTTGTTTTAACAATTTTATTTCTCGTTCTAGAATATCTTTAGAACGATCTACTTCCATCTTTAAATTATTATTTTGGGCTTTAAAACTGTCTTGAATATAATTAAGATGGTTTTGGGTATCTCCAGCAAGATTAGTTAGTTTTTGCTCGATTTCATGTTTTTCTTCTTGATTAGAAGCATTTATATACTTAATTTTTTTATTTAAAGAATTAGCAAAAGAGTCAATTTTTCGATTCAATTTATTTTCTAAAACTTTAAAAGTTTCTTCTAATGATGATTCTAATTTTTGATAATTGTTTTCTAAATAGTTTAATTTGAGTTCGTATTCTTTTAATTGGCGATTATATTCTTCGAGTCTATCGCCAAACAGTAGTTCTTGTAATTGTTCTATGTTACCTAATTTTTTACGTATTTCTGCCTTGGTTATATCGTTCATAACTAATCTCTTCTCGAACTTTAATAATCAATTACAAATTATATTTTAGTAATCATATAAATGATACATCACAATAGTTAGAGCAAGGCTAATTTTGATCAATACTTGTTAGAGAATATAATATTTATTTATAATGTAAATTGCTACTCCATATCTAAATTAGATTTTAACGGAAGTTTCACAACAATTGTAGTTCCTCCATTTAATTTACTATCAACCGATATAGAACCTCGATATAACTCTACTGCTTTATTGACAATAGACAATCCTAATCCCGTACCAGGAGTATTTCCTACATTACTGGCTCGATAAAAAGATTCAAATAAATGTTTCTGGGATTCTTCAGGAATACCTATTCCTCGGTCTTTGACTTCAATAACAAGTTCTAGAGAATCATTATTTTCTACATTAAATATTGTTAGCTCTACAGGTGTATTGCCAGGAGAATATTTTAGAGCATTCGATAATAAATTATTGAAGATATTTTGTAGGGTAATACGATCTAAATAAAGAGTATCGATGGTAACTAAATATTTAAAATTAATTTTTCGCTTTGCATAAATTGAAGTAAGACCTTGAATTATTTGCTGACAAAAGCTCTCTAAATCTAAAGGTACTAATTTTAACTTTTGCTTGCCTGATTCTGCCTTACTGACAATCAGAACATCTTCCAATAATGAGTTCATATTCAAAGCAGCTTCTTGAATCGATCGCAAATAAAAATCTTTTTCCGAATTGTTTAGATTCTCTCCTCCGACGAGATTTTGGACGCAAAGTAAAATACTACTTAGAGGATTGCGAAATTCATGGGAAGCCATCGAAATAAACCCCGACTTCAATTGTCTCAATTCCTTTTCCCTAGCTAAAGCTTTCCGAATTTCGAGTTCTGCTTTTTTCCTAGCTGTAATATCTCTGCCGATATAAACACAATTGAAAAAATTTTTGATTTCTGTGGGGGCAATAAAACAATCAAACTCTATTTGAATTGATTGCTTTCTGTCATCTGTAAAGCTAACTTCGATTTTTCTAACAGTATCTTTAGAAGATAATAAATAATTATAGATTTCCTGATGATTGAAATTACAATCGTGAATAATATTATCAATCGAACTATCAATGAGTTCTGATTTTTTACGCCCGAATAAATCTACAGTAGATCGATTAACTCTCTCGATAATGCCAGCAGGACTAGTTATTAATAAAACGTCTCTCATGGAGGCGATAATCTTGTTGGTACAGTATTCAAATCTTTGTAGCTTATTGAGGGCAATTTCCGCTTCATTAAGCTTCTGCATTGAAGACTGCCTTAGCAATACTAATTCTGTAACGTCTTCTAAAAAAAGAATCAAACTTTCTGTTAGAGACTTTATATATAAATTAAAATAGCAAGTTTCATTTTCTTCTCGCTCGCGAGAAATACTTTCTAAAATAAAACTTTCTTTTTCTCCCAAGAGTATTTCTTGGCACATTGCTTCTAAACCGATTAATTCGGGAAATCCTCTTCTAATATCTTCTTTTACAGCAATAGTTTGTTCGGCATATTTTTGAATATTAGGAGAAAAACCGACAATAGTGAAATCTCTATTAAATGATACGTACTCTTGATTGTCAATAACTGGTATTAAATCCACAATAGAATTATTGCTAGCTTTATTGAGACATTGATTTAGATACTCCGAACGAAATAAAAATGCTGGGCGAAATTTAAAATTCAATTAAATATTCGCGATTGAATCTTATATTAAGAATAGTAGATTGAAATCAAAAGGCGATCGCAATAGGGATGTATTTCTTAATTGCGATCGCCTTTGAGAAACTATGATAACTATTGATTGATATCATTAAATAATCCAAGCCAAATATTATTAGCTCGCGATTAATAGCTATTTTTTAACGGTAGCGTTTTTTGCGACGAGCAATTGCTTTGCGTTTGCGCTTTTCAATTGGTGTCTCGTAGTGACGACGACGTTTTATATCTGCAAAAATACCTGCTTTGGATACTTGACGTTTAAATCGACGTAGTGCAGATTCTATGTTTTCGTTTTGTCCAACAACCACTTGGGTCATTAAAAATCATCCTCCTTGTTTGATTGTTACAAATTACTAAATATATTGTATATATTCTTCACTGTGGATCAGCTGATTGAAGCTGAGTTTTCCATTATAACCCTGCAACAAATAACCAAATCTATATTTAGGCTGAATATAAGACTCTAATTGTTATTTTTATCAGTTAATATTCCCACCCATAACATATTACAGTATCGAGCAATATCAACAAACCAACCCTCATCCAAGATCGATTCTAGTGTAAAAAGTGGCGAGTACCACTTAAAACCATAACCAAGCCTAATTCGTTAGCAGCAGCAATGGAATCCCGATCGCGAATCGAACCTCCTGGTTGAATAATGCAGCTAATACCAGCAGCAGCAGCAGTACGCACTGAATCATCAAAGGGGAAGAAACCATCGCTAGCTAAAATTCCCCCTTTAGCTGCTTCTCCAGCTTGTTCGAGGGCAATTTTAACCGCACCGACGCGATTCATTTGTCCCGCACCAATGCCCAACGTAACGCGATCGCGACTGACTAGAATAGCATTAGATTTAACGTGCTTGACGAGTTTTTGGGCGAACAGCATTTCAGCAATTTGTTCGGGGGTTGGTTGTTTTTCCGTCACGATTTGCCAGTCATCGGGGTTTTCAATTTTATCGTCGCTGGCTTGAACCAAAAAGCCTCCCGCGATCGCTTTGATGGTTTCTGGTTGTCCCTCAGTTAAATCTGGCAAAATCAAAATTCTTAACTTAGACTTAGCTTGCAGTATTTCCTTAGCTGCATCATCGCAACCAGGAGCAACTACACATTCCAAAAAGGTTTTCGTCAAAGCTTTGGCAGTGGCTGCATCAATCGGTTGGTTTAAAGCGACAATACCGCCAAAAGCCGAGACATTATCCCCATTAAAAGCCTTTTCATAGGCTTCAGCCAAAGTACTTCCTATAGCTGCACCACAAGGATTAGTGTGCTTCAAAACTGCTGCTGCGGGTTCTGAAGGATCGAATTCCGTAATAATTCGCCTTGCTGCTTCTAAATCAACCAAATTATTGTAACTTAGCTCTTTTCCTTGCAATTTGGTCGCCGATGCCCACCCCGATACTACCGTACCAGTTTGATACCACGCTGCACCTTGATGGGGGTTTTCGCCGTAACGTAAAGATTGAACTTTTGTGCCAGCTACACTGTAGCTATCGCCAAGATTGTCAGTAGAATTTAGCTGGGTAAAATAAGCAGAAATAGCGCGATCGTAACTGTTAGTATGGGCAAATGCTTCTCCTGCCATGCACTGGCGAAATTCTAGAGATACTTCACCCTTAGTAGCTTCATATTCTGCTAGATAGTTATTATACTGACTGGGACTACATAACACTGTTAAGTATTTAAAATTTTTAGCTGCGGCGCGAATTAAGGTAGGACCGCCAATATCAATTTTTTCGATCGCTTCTGTTACCGTTACATTTGGCTGGGCAATAGTTTGCTCGAAAGGATAAAGATTAACCACTACCAAATTTAAAGGTCGAATATCATTAGCTTCCAAGTCGGCAATGTCTTCGGCTAAATCTTGACGAGCCAAAATTCCTCCATGAATGCGGGGATGGAGAGTTTTTACCCTTCCTCCTAAGATTTCGGGAGATCCCGTATAGTCGCTAACTTTAGTTACAGAAATACCAGCGTCTTGTAGGGTTTTTGCCGTACCACCACTACTAACAATTTCAAATTGAAACTTCTCCACTAAAGTTTTAGCAAGTTCGACAATACCAGTTTTATCGGAAACACTTAATAGGGCTAAACGACTCATATCTTGCTCTTATTTCAAAAGTTAGGCATTACAACAGTTAGAACAGCTAAAACAGTTTCAAGCGATCGACAGTCGATTTTCTTGAATTTAAAACTACTATTTTTCTGTTAAAGCTTAAGTTTTGTCCGAACTATCAGCATTAATTACCTTATGCTATTTTGCCTCTAATGTGAATTATGTAATGGAAGCTAAAAAAATTGTGTTTTTTTTAGAAATAAATAAGGTTTAAGGCTTCATTTTGGGAAAGATAGGTTAAAGAGTTTAAAAAAATTGCCATACTATCGTGTTAAACCAAAATTTATTATTAAAAACCATCTTCTTAGCTGCTAGTCTGCCGATTCTCATGGGAGGAAATCATGTCTCGGCTAGCACCATAAAACCTGTTTCTGATTCATCTATCAAGCCCAATCTTATCGCTCAAGCCAGCACCCATAGAGTCCGACTGGGAGATACTCTGTGGGGGATTAGTCGTAGATATGGCATTAGTATCGGGCAACTAGTAAATCTCAATCCCAAATTGCAATCGCGTCCCAATTTAATTTACGTTGGTGAAACTTTAAATGTTAGAGGTGTTGCCTATAATCCTCGACCTCAATATAGACCACAACCCAAACCCCAGCCTCAATATAGACCTCAAACTCAATACAGACCCAAACCCCAGCCTCAGCCAATTGTAGTTCCCCCTACACCTAAACCTCAACCCCAAGTGGCTGTTACGCCTCAACCCAAACCCAGACGCTTGAGTACTTTTAATCTGCCATCGGAACGCAGAACTCTCAAAACTAGTATTGGAGCAAATCGCGGGGGAAAAGTATGTACGGAAAGCCAAAGCGATCGCTTGAGAACTTTATTACCCGAAAATAACTTTGGTTGGACTTTATATGATTATCCACAGTTTTTCTGGTACTCGCCAAAATTTGAAGCTAAATCTTTAAATGAAATAGAAGTATACTTTATGCTGGGTGAAGTTCAACGCATTAAAGATAACGGCAAAATTATTGAAGAATTAGGAGAAGAACCTTTATACGAGGCAGAATTGACTCAATTGCACAAAGATAGGGCAGAAATTGTCAGTTTTACTTTGCCTCCTGATGCCGAACCTTTGGAAGAAGGGAAAGAATATGAGTGGGAAGTTGTGGTAAATTGTCCTTCTGGCAGTAATATTACTGCTAGCGGCAGAATCAAAAGACTTTCCACCGAAAATGAAGAACTTAGCAGCCAACTAGAAAATGCTACCATTGAAGAATATCCAGCGATTCTAGCCGAAGCAGGGGTTTGGTATGATGCGCTGCAAATTATTACAGGGTTGATGCGAGATAATCCAGAAGACGATATCTTACAGCAAGATTGGCAGAATGTTCTAGAATTAATTGAATTCAAAGCATCCAAAGAGCTTCCAATTCAGTATATCGAGCCAATTTACGGAGAGCAAATCGGTCAAAACTAAACATAAAGGATGAGGGACTTTTTAAGAAATGAGGGATGGGAGAAAGTAAAAAGTAAGAAGTAAAGAGTAGCTTCCCTGTTTGCGCTTATTTATCTCCTAGTCTCATTGTCACCCAGTCAAGAAACTAACAACCTTTCTAGAGGGAATTGAATATAACGGGGGATCTCAGTCTAAAATAGGTAAAGTTATGATAAGTACGCAAAAACAATATTGATTAATTTCGGAGTTTATTAAACCTATGTCTTTAATTGCTCAAAGCTTAGCTAGCTTTCTACAAATTTACTGGGTATTATTAATTGTTAGAATTCTACTTTCTTGGTTTCAGACTGCGGAGTGGGCTGGCACGATTATTTCTTACCTTAGCCCTATTACCGATCCCTACTTGAATATTTTCCGCTCGATTATCCCGCCTTTGGGAGGAATCGATTTTTCGGCGATTTTGGCTTTATTCTTGCTACAGTTCGTTCAAAGCAATGTGAATAGCTTGGCATATGTCCTAAGCAACAATTCTTACGCTATGGGATTCTGAAACTAGTTGTCATATTCAAAATCATCGTAATAGTAAGGACGAACTTTGCCTGCAAATCCAGACGCTTTAAAGTTTTTCAACGTAAGAGGCGTTGGTTGATTTGCAGGAACGCTTACTCTAATTTCAAAATCGCTCGTACCTGGGGGTACTTCTTCGATAGTGCCAATTCGCCCCCTGTTTTCAAAAGTAGAATTGCCATCCGCATCATAAATACGTCCGAAAACGTCGGCATCTACTACAGTTTTTCCCGAAATATTTTTGGCTTTTCCCTTGATGGTAAAGCAATTTGCAGGTCGGATATCGCCACTGGTAACGCTACCTTTAGCTTCATCGCCAGCGCAGGGTTCGTAGGAAAGATTGCTTATTTTAATTGAAGTCATGGCTTCAGCAGGAGGAGTTGCAATCCAGCTACTCAACCAAAGGAAGGTGGCAAGTAGTAATACGGCGAAGGTTCTAAGTTTCATTGTTAAAAGTTTGGCTAAAAATATAGTGAAATGGCTAACAAGACTTACAATACCTGCGCCCTCAACCAAGCAATGGGAAGAGCCAGGGTTTTCTTGGTTTTGGAAACAAAAGCTCGTTGGTTAAAAACATCATAATTATTGGCTTCAATTTCACTCAAAATTCCTTGATATAGCATCAGAGAAGCCCAAACTGGCAAGCGAGAATCGCGAATTAGATAGCGAATCCCAGACTCGGCTTTTTTGTAATAGTCTCTGGCGCGAGCGATTTGAAATTTCATTATCCCCTTCCAACGCTCATCGTTAACACCAGTAATCAATTCTGCTTCGGTGTAATTAAAGGCATGGAGATCTTCGAGGGGTAAATAAATGCGATCGCGCTGTACGTCTTCTCCTACATCTCGCAAAATGTTGGTCAATTGCATTGCCAAACCCAGAGCGATCGCTTCTTCCGTCGGAACGTAAATCGGCTTGTCTTTTTCCCAAGGAACGCCATTGGCATCCGCCCCAATACCTAAGACAGCATTAGACATCAAGCCTACTGTACCAGCAACCCGATAGCAATAAAGTTCTAATTCTGCAAAAGTTTGATAGCGATTTTGCACCAGATCCATTTGCTGCCCTGCAATCATATCTCTGAAGGGTTGAATGCCCATCGGATAGCGTTGGATTGTATCTACTAAAGCTACATCTGTATCATCTAAAGGATGTCCTGCAAAAATTGACTCTAGTTGTTGTTCCCAAGCTATGAGAGTTTCTTTGGTAGTAAACTCAGCTTTTGCACCATCTACTAATTCGTCCGTCAGGCGACACCAAGCATATATAGCCCAGATTGCCTTGCTTTTCTCTTTTGGCATTAATAATGTGCCGAGATAAAAAGTCTTAGCGTATTCTGCCGTAATTTGGCGACAGAGTTCGTAAGCCTCGTCTACCGAGACTAAATTCTTTTTCGTTTTTGATTTTGGTAATTGCAACATTCAGAAGCAAACGGGAGATACTGTCTTTTTTTGGGCAGGATATAAAGGAATTTTATGTCCGTGTTTGCTTTAGCCAATTAACATTGTCTCATTCAATTAGCGTCAAACAGACAAACAACGGACAAGATATATTAAACACCAACGGCGGTCTTTTCTCGGTCAACTTGATTGTTGACGGGATAATCTTCCGCGATCGCATTGGCTGCTAGTTTACCAGAAAGTACAGCGCCTTCCATACTTCCTAAATATTCTTGCTTAGTATAACTGCCAGCGAGGTAAAAATTATCGATAGGAGTTTTTTGGGTGGGTTTGAGAGATTGAGTACCCGCTACCGCACGATAGACAGAACGGGGTGTTTTAACTACTTTGGATTTTAGTAGTTTGGCTCGATTGTCGCCATCAAAGTGTTGGGGGAATAGTTTGCTTAATTCCATCATGGTTGCTTCAATAATATCCTCGTCAGATCTGGCAATCCAATCTTTAGCGGGTGCTAGAACTAGTTCTAACATCGATTTATCGGGATCGGCATATTCTTTACAAGTGTTACTCATGTCCGCATAGACGCTGAGTAAAGGAGAGCGAGAAAAGAGAAGATGATCGATTTCCGTAATCTTGCGATCGAACCACAGATGCAAGTTGATTACTTCTACCCCTTCTAGCTTGGACATTTTCTGAAAGAAGGTTTGTTCTTTCCACTGTTCGGGTAACATCAGTTTTAAAGCATCCACAGACATTGCCGAAACGTAGGCATCTGCCTTTAGTACTTCATCTGACGCACCGTTCAAACCTCTAATGAGGAAACCGTTAATTTCCCCGTTTTCATCGGTCATAATTTTTTTGAGGGGCGCATTCAGTCTGACTTCGCCACCCCTTTCGGTGATGTAATCCACCACAGGCTGACACAATCTTTCAGTGGGAGAGCCATCGAGGAAAGCTACTTTAGAACCATAACGTTCTTGTAAAAAACGATTAATAGCTGTTAGGGGAATAGTGGCAGAAACATCTTCGGGATTAATAAAAGTTAGAGCTTTGGAAGCAGCAATAAAAATATCGCTATTGACTCGCTCGTCAATCCCCTGTTGTTCTAGCCAATCCAGCAAGTCATACTTATCCATATCTTCCACATATTGTTGTCCTCGAATAATGGCGGGAAACAAACCAATGGCAAACTTGAACTTTTGCGTCCAAGTTAACATATCGTTATTGCGGAGAATGGAAACAATTACATTAAAAGGTGCGGGAATATCGGGAACATCAAACCAAGAATATGTCCCAGGTTTTTCTGGCTGATTAAAGATTAGGGCGTGTCGCTTCCATTGCAAGCGATCTTCGATACCCAATTCGGTCATCAACTGAATCATGTTGGGATATGCCCCAAAAAAGACGTGCAAACCAGTTTCATACCAGTCTCCATCTTCATCTTTCCAAGCAGCTACTAAGCCACCCAGCACATCTCTACGTTCTAATACTATGGGTTCGTGTCCTGCATCGACTAAATACTTGGCACAGGCTAACCCTGCTAATCCTGCTCCGGCGATCGCAACTCGCATTTAATATACTTATCTCAAATAATGGTTTTACACAAAGTTGTCGCTGTAATGCGCGACTTAATTTGATTATTATACTTTGCATTTTGTAACAATTGTTAATTGTCGTTGGTTAATTGTTATTGAAATGACTGGGAATCGTTTTTGGCAACTCGATCGAAGTTTGGGTTTTGCCTCAGAAAAACTTTAATTTTACTGGTTAAAACTTATTTGAAAAATTACTTGACAAGTATGGGTAAATAATTGCTATTATGTCTATGTCGAAAACGTTGGGGTGTCGCCAAGCGGTAAGGCAGCGGTTTTTGGTATCGCCATTCCTAGGTTCGAATCCTAGCACCCCAGTCCAAATAATAAAATTAAAATTATAGAACAGCTAATTTTCCTTAAATATTAAACATTTGGCTAGGAAAAAGAGAAAGGAAAAAATATATTCTTGGACTTTTTTTGGTTTTTGATTATGTGTTTATTTATCTTCAAAAACTATGGTTTTCTAAGTTGACGAGGTTTAATTTCGAGAATTATCTCAGAGAATTTTTACGATTTAATAGTAGATCGAGCAGATGTACTTGCCAATTGAGATTTATTCATTTTGACAATCCAGCTACCTTGTCCAAATTCACAGTTTAATTCTTGCAGACAATTAAATTGTTCTCGATTAATAATACCGTCTGCCGTCACTGTCATTCCTAAACTATGGGCTGTTTGTATTGCAGCGGTATAAATTTCTTTTGCCGATCGCTTGGTGGTAATTTGCTGTAATAATAAGTTATTTATTTTTAGATTGTCGATTGCTATATTGTGTTCTTTAGCTAAAGTTAAAAAATAAGTACCCAAATGATCGATACTGGTAGAAATAGATAATTGTTGAATATTTTTCAGGTTTTTAATAGCGATCGCTTTATTCTCGGAAAAGGCTCGCTCGCTAATCGCAATCTCAATGCGATCGGGTTCTAGTTGATATTTAGAGATCATTTTGGCGATCGATATTGGTAGATCGGACTGGAGGAATTGCCAGGTTGATAAATAAATTGATATTTTAAATGAAGAATCTAAATTGTCGTTAGATTTAGTTAAAAAAGATTTTTGATATTTACCAAGTCGTTCTCCTACTCCTTCTAGCAAATAATTATTTAATCGAGCGATAAATCCAGTATCAATTGCTAGCTCGGCAATTTTTTCCAAATCTAACTTGGTTTCAGAGTTAAGATTCCAAGCTATTTTAGCTGCTAAACTGACTATTTTGCTTGAGTTTAAGGAAATAATTGGCTGGTAGTCGATATTTAAACTCTTGTTGGTTAATGCTTTAATAAAATCTAATTTAAGTTTTGATTCCTTTAAAGTTTGGATTTGAATTGATCGCTCGAATATTTGATAATTTCCATAACCTTGAGTTTGCGCTTCTAACAAAGCATGACGAGCATCACATAAAATTTGTTCGGGATTTTGATAAGCGCAATCGCCGATGACAATACCGCAACTAGGATTGAGAAAAAATTCTTGTTGGTTAATTTTAAATGGTAATTTTAGTTCTTCTTGTAGTTTACTTATTTTATCAATTATAATATCAATATTTTCTAGATTAATATTCTCAATAAATACGCCAAATTCAGTTTCGTTTAATCTACCTAAAATACTAGAATGGGTCACAAATTTTTCGATCTTATTACTAATATAAATCGAACATTGATTTTCGACTTTTGCCATTAAAATACTTTGATAAAGTTTCAAGCGATCGCATTGTAAAATTAGAAAAGCAAAAAAGTTCTGATTTCCCTCGTATTTCTTTAAATTTTGTCTGAGTTGTCCGACAAAAGCAATTCTAGTTTTAAAGTTAGTAATCGGATCGATTAAAGAATTTTTCAAATAGCGATCGTTTGACTGCTGTAGTACTTTATTATGATTGATTAGTTTTTGATTAACTATATATAATTTTTTTTGCAAATCAATAATTTGTAGTTGATTTTCTACTCTAGCCAAGACTTCTTCAACTTGAAAAGGCTTAGTAATATAGTCCGAACCTCCTATCTGAAAACCTTTAACTTTATCTGATACATCATTTAAAGCACTAATAAAAATCACAGGAATATTAGAAAATCTTTGGTCTTGTTTTAGCTGTTCGCAGACTTCATAGCCATTGATATCTGGCATATTAATATCTAAAAGTATCAAGTCAAATTGATTTACTACTAAAGACTGTAATGCTAAAGTTCCACTAATTGCTCTGCGAGTTGTATAGCCATGTTTGCTCAACATATTAGAGAGCAGACGCAGATTATCGAGATTATCGTCTACTATTAAAATTGTAGAATTGGCAGGATTAAAAGATAGATACTTCATATTAATAAAATAATTAAATTCCAAGAAAGATTCTAAATATTCTCCTGAGTAGAACGCACAATCAAAGCTAATTGATAGTTATTCAACCATTGTTGTAAGGTCTAATAAGATTGGAATCTGACTTACTGACAAAAAGACAAACATTTCAGGGTGATTTTTTCTGGCTCATTATTAAAGACAACTAGAATAGTAAACTCAGCAAAATCTAATCTCATCAAGAGAGAATAGAGATCTCGCCTAGTGTTATCTTTCCCATTTGTAATTAAAAACCACCATGCTGAAAATCGCCGATCTGCATATTTTCTAAATTACTAAAATGAAATACTTAAATAATTTGCTACACAAGAATGATCTTGGTGACTGGTGACTGGGTATTGTTCCTAATCCCTATTCCTTATACCAATTCTCTATAACAATGCACTAAATAAAAAATTCTTCTTTTGTACCTTTGCGTCTCTGCCCAGAACACGAAGCTGGGCTTGCCCCGTTTGGCTCGGGGTAAACGGCTTTGCGAGAAACAAAATCCCAACAATA
>NZ_JBZNBU010000045.1:0-13062 GCF_058530065.1 Waterburya sp.
AAAGACGTGAGAGTTAATTGGAAAGAAGTAACCCAGTCTAGTTATAACGTTAAAGAAGGAGATTTGATTGCCATGCGGGGTAAAGGGAGGTTAGAAGTAGGAGAAGTTTCCCTAACTAAGAAGGAACGCTATCGGGTTAATTTAGTGCGTTACAAATAATCTCAGTTCGGGTTAAGCTACTGATTGATCGATCTAGTTATTAGTTATTAGTTATTAGTTAAAGCTTCCATTCTCGCTTGGGAATTGTTCGATAACTCAAGGCAAAGGTTTTAATACCGTAACGGCATAACATTCGGGAGATAAATAGCGACAAGCGATCGCTTGTAACTCTTCTGCTTGAAACTGACTGACAATTTGAGGATATAGGGCAGAATCGGCAGCCGTAGCAACAATGTTATAAAAACCATAAATACTGGCTAATTGGCTGGGGGTTTCTGTGGAGAAGATGTAGTCGTTGATTAGCTGTCTTTTTGCCCGCTCGATTTCTATGTCGGCAATAAGATGTTGTTGCAGTTTATTGAGGCGATCGCAAATTATGGTTTCGACCATTTCTAAGTTTTCTGTTGCCAACCAAGCATTGATCGCAAACATACTAGAATCTTTTTGCAGAGATAAGTTACAGTCAATGTCCATCACTAGCTGTCTTTCTTCTCGCAATTCTCTGATTAAACCCGAACTCCTGCCTCCAGCTAAAATTAAAGCAATTAAATCTAGAGCGATCGCATCCTGAAGATTTTGCGAACCAGGACATATCCATGCCATAAACAGACGGGCTTGTTGGATTCTGGGTAGGTGTAGTTCTTGTCGGCGAATATTAACGGCTGGAGGCTCTGCGATGACTGCAACAGGAGGACATTCAGAACGAATGCAAAAGTTACTAAAATGCTCGTTTACCAAATCCAAAGCTGATTCTGATTCCATTCCACCAACAATTGCCACCGTCATGTTTTCTGGTTGGTAGTGAGTGCGATGAAAACAGCGCATTTGGTTGGGAGTATGTTCGAGTAGTAATTCTTTTTCCCCTAAGATCGAACGTCGGTAGGGATGGTGTTGATAGGCATTTTGACACAAAGCCTGAAAACCCAAATAGTCTGGATCGTCATAACTAGAAGAGATTTCTTCCATCACAACTTCTCGCTCTTTAATAAACTCTTCATCGGGAATATTTGCCCGTAAGAGAATGTCTGCCAGGGCTGGTAAAGTGTCCTTAATGTGGGGTACGGCAGTAGTTAGATAAAAGTGAGCATAATCGTAGCTAGTTGCAGCGTTAGCTACTCCTCCAGTATTTTCAATCAGCCAATCAAATTCTCCCACCATGACATTAGGAGAACCTTTAAAAATCATATGTTCCAAAAAATGTGCCATTCCCGACCATTCTGAAGGTTCGGCGACTGCCCCAGCTTTGACCCAAATATCAGCTACTACCACAGGAGTTGCAGGGATGTAATGATGAATTACAGTCAATCCATTATCTAACTCAAAAGTTTGAGCGTTAAACTCAGCTTGGTAAAGAGATGGAAATATTTTTGGCATTAAATAGCTATAAAAAGACTAGACATAGCTAATCATACCCTGAAGAAAATGTCTCTCTGGTTACATTTTTAACAAAAAAACCACAAAAATGTCAAAAAAATTACCAAAATAGCCCACCGCCGCGCCGTTTTACCTAAGTTTATGACCTGGGAATCCAGGGTGGGAATTGGCCGCCTTCGTTTCCATTTCCGAGTACTAGCTCGGTATACTTCCACGAATACTGTTGCTACTCCCTCATAAATCAAGCATAGATCAATAAACTTGGAAGGTAGTCACCAACGCGGTAGTGGTACTCTATACATGATATCCAGTTTTAAAAATTTCGCAAGAGGGTTCACTGAAGGCAGAAGGCAGAAAGCAGAAGGTATGGAGATAATAATTGTGAAATTACTTCTATAGTCGGAAGTAAGAGTGCAAGAATCGGGCTAGAATTTTAGGTCTATATGGTTTATTTATTTTTATTTTGACGATTAAATGGGTAAATTATTTTGCCTTTAAATTCCCACAATGACTACTATTAACGAGCCTCCCAACCAAGATCCAGAAAAGCCAAATCCTTTGAAAAGGTTGCTCGATCGCTTGAAGTCTTCCCCAAAAAAAATAGCTGGTGGGTTAATTGCGATCGCAGCTGTGGGTAGTTTGGGATATTGGGGGTTAGACTTTTTAGTCAAGAAGAAATTACCACCTTTTTTGGAAACACAAATTGGTAATTTTATCGATCGCCCTATCGATTTGGGAGAAGTTAAAGGTTTTTCTCTGTCAGGAATTAAATTTGGCAAGACGACAATTCCTCCTACGGCTACAGATCCCGATAAGGTGGCACTGGAAGGGGTTGAGGTAGGATTTAATATTTTTCCCGTTTTATTTCGGCGCGTTTTGCCTCTAGATGTTGCTTTAATTCAGCCCAGTCTTTATGTGGAACAAGAACAAAACGGAGAATGGTTAGATCTGGGGTTTTTAGCCAGCGATCCTAATCAAGAGAAAAAAGACCCCTTATTATATTTTGACGTTAATTTAGATGTCGATCGCGCCGATCTTACTGCCGTACCCTACCAACAAAATCCCCTAATTGCTACCGCTGATGGTACGGGTAGATTCAATCAAAAAGAAGAGTTGTTGGAATATAACTTAGAGGCGGGAATCGATCGCGCAATCGCTCAAATACAAGGCAATACGAACCTGGCGGCAGGTAGTACCGATACCAAGCTACTAGTTAAGGATCTGGCTTTAAAAGATGCGGCGACGCTTTTACCCTTGCCCGTAAAGATTGAGACGGGGGAACTTAATGCGGATTTGGATATTAATATTCCCTCTTGGGAAGAAATTACCGCTGCCAACCTGGAAGGGACGGTCAATCTAGACAATTTGACAGGAGAAGCGACGGATTTGGATGCGGAGATAACAGCCGAATCTAAGCTTGATTTTAACGGGCGCGGGGGCGATGTACGACAAACTCAAGCTAGTTTGGGAAATATTACCGCACAACTGGATGGACAAGTGCATTTAGATCGGGGTTACGATTTGAATGCCAATATTTTGCCCTTTCAGTTTGCTAGTTTGCCTTCTGCTTTAACAGAACAATTACCCGTACCCGTATCGGGAGAGTTGGAGGCACAGGTTAAATTACGGGGAGATATTAAACAACCCAAGTTGACGGGTAATATTAATAATACTCAGACAATAACTGTAGATAAGACTTCATTCGCTCGGGTAAATGCAGATTTTCGAGCAGATTTAGCAGAAGTCGCCTTAGAAAATGTGGAAATAAATCCCCTAGCAGGGGGCAACATTATTGCAGAAGGCAAGATTAAGACCAACATCGATCGCGCTTTAAAAAGGGATGCTAGAATCAGTGTCAATAATATGCCTTTGGCGTTTAGTTTCGAGGCGGATTTACCCAGCCAAGATTTAATTGACCCTTACTATCAGTTACCCGAAGAAGTAATTGTGGGCAAGCTGACTGCACAAGGAAAGGTTGAAGGTACGGTTAGCAATCCCCAAGCAATTGTTAACTGGGATTTGGCAAAAGCTAACCTCGCTAATTTAGCCAACCTGGAAGATATATCGGGCAAAGGTACGGCGGTTTACGCCAACAATAAACTCTTCCTAGAAGATACTAAAATTACCTACGGCGACGGAGAAGCAGATGTTACGGCAGAAGCAAATTTAGATACTCAAAAGTGGCAAAGTGCGATCGATGCCGAGTCTTTTAATCTGACTCCTTTTTTGAGCGAATTTAGTAATGCCAATCTCGATTTAGATCGCCCCGTGGCAGTAGAGACGGCGAAAATAGATCTTAACGGCGACTTAAATAACTTCGATCTGAATCAGATTCGAGGTATTGCCAATTTAGATCTTAATGTCGATGGTGGAGAAGTTGTGGTTGACAGTCAGTTTAATGATGGCAATGTCAACGCCCAAGTCGCGACTGAAAATATAGCGATCGATAATTTTGTCAGGAATCTCCCCGTAACAGCCAGTTTGGAATCGGGAACTGTTGTAGCTTCCGCAAGATTACCAGAATTATTAGAGTTTCCCAACCGACAGCAATTAAATAGTCTTCAAGCCGATGCCGATCTAGATCTCACTGTAGATGGAGAAACAGTAGCCGTAAACAGTCGAGTCAATTCGGGGGTGGTGACTGCCAATGCCAACACTAAGGTGATCGATTTAAACTCTATTGTCCCTAATTTACCCCTTCCTGCCCAAGTTAAATCTTCCCAGGTAACTGCTTCGGCAGAATTGTCAGAACTATTAGCTTTCGCCGAAAATCCCAATCTAAGTACGGTAGATGGTAGGGTAGATGCCGACTTAGAAGTAGCCGAAGGTACGGTAAATGCCGTGGCAAATCTCAATAACAATCAATGGCAAGCCAATATTAATGCCGACAATATTAGTTCTCAATTACTCTTAAATGAATTCGCCCCAGAAAACTTAAATTCTATTCCGACAGACAATATTAACGCCCAAGCAAACTTAACTGGGGATATCAAACCTTTAATTAATGGCGATCGCAATATTCCCGTTGCCATAAACAATTTGGCAGTTAATTCGGGAGAACAACAGCTTAACGCCCAAGGGGATTTAACTTTATCTGACATTACTAGTAATTTAGATCTAGCTCAAACTAACTTAGATGTTGCTGCTAATATCGATTTCGATCGCTTGCCTGTCAAAGAAGTTTTAGCTGCCACTACTGGAGATAATCAATTAATTGCCAACAGTGTAAACATAGAAGGCAAAGCTGAATTTAACGGGCAATTTAACGGTAAAAATCTGATTTCTGCCCCCACCAACCCCGAAAATATCGATTTAACGGGAAATTTGCGCTTACAAAACTTTGCTTTTAACGATATTGCCTTCGATCCTCAAATGCAGGGAGACGTAACCATAAAACCCGATGACCAAATTGGACTGAATTTAAGAGGGGAACGAGATGTTATTGCTGCTAATGCAGTACCCTGTCAAGAACCAGATTGCCAACTGCCCTATCTACCGACTAATTTAGAATTTCGTCAGGGAGAAGATACGGCAACCCCGATTGTGGCTACGGGAAATCGTCGGGGAGATAAATTTGCCTTAGATATCGATAACTTTCCCCTCGCACTACTTAACTTCGCCCCTGGAAAAGCAGCAGGAATAGATGGTGCTTTAGCTGGTAAAACGACAGGTAATGTCGAACTAGACTTTAATACCTTAGCCACCCAAGGAAATATTGCGATCGCCAATCCTGGGGTGGGATATATCACAGCCGACGAGTTAAATGCTGACTTTAATTACGATCCTGTTGGCAATACCGCAGAATTAACTAGTTCTTCCCTCGACTTGGGCGACAGTCAATATAATCTCAATGCCGCTTTAGATCTTGAGTCGGGTAAAATTGACGGCAAATTAAACATTCCCGAAGCTTATATTCAAGATATCTTAACCACTCTGCGCTGGTTTACTATCGAAGATATTACCAGACTCTTTAGCATTCCTGACTATGCCGAACCCGCAGCAGTTAAGCCCAAACCAGAAGTAGATGTAGTAGACCGCAGTATTGCCCGTCAACTCAATCGATTGCGCCAAATTAATCGACAAATTCAAGCTAACGCTGCCCAGAAAGAAAGGGGCAACATCCCCAACGAGCTAGACATTCAAGGGAAATATACGGGAGAAATTACGATTGGGGGAACAATTGAAACGCCCCAGGCGAATTTTGAAGTAACGGGGGATAATTGGCAATGGCAACCCACCGCAGCCTATCCTAATATAGTTCCACCTCTAGGATTGGTCATTGAAGAATCCCAACGCATCAATATTCCTCAATTATTGGTGAGAGGGGAGTTAACAGGAACGGAGGTAAACCTGGATAAAGCAGGATTGCAAGTACAAGATGCAGCCTTGTCTTTGTCGGGTAAACTTTCTCCCGAAAATTTTGAGACTAAATTTGCTGTTTCTAACTTAACTGTCGATAATATTGCTAACTTTGTCGAAATCCCCGTAGATCTGGCAGGGGAAATCAATACAGTCGGTACTTTCAAAGGAACGATCTCACAACCCAACTTAGAAGGAAAAATTGCTTTTAGCGATGGTGCGTTTAATGGCAATATACTACCCGCCAAAATAGCAGGAGATTATGACTACAATGGCAGGAAGCTGAGTTTTAATACTACTGCCCCCGATTCCATTCAAGTCGAGGCTGAAGTACCCTATCCCATCATTCCAGGCAAAAGCGATCGCATTTATACCAAAGTAGATTTAGACAGGGAAGCATTTATCTTTCTTAGTGCTTTAAGTCAAAACTATCTCAACTGGGTTGGAGGAGAAGGAGATGCCCAACTAGAAGCCAATGCCCGTATCGATTTATCTAGAGAGGGAATATTTTACGATCTCGATGCCGATGGGATAGTCAATCTAGAAGATGCTGCCGTCAGAATCGACACGCCATTTTTCTCAGAAGAATTTATTGGTACGGGTAAAATATCCCTGAAAAATCAAATAGTTAATGTAGAAACCCTAGATGGCACTTTTGCCGAAAAAGATCTTTTTATTACAGGAAAATTACCCATCCTCAAAACAGTTAAAAATTTAGACCAACCCCTCACCATCGATCTACCCGAAGGGGAAATTAATATTGACAGGCTTTATCAAGGGGGGGTGGAAGGAGAAGTCACCGTCACGGGGGCATCTCTAAAACCCGTAATTAGTGGCAGAATTAATTTAGAAGATGGCAAAGTATCTATTCCTCAAGCCGAAGAAGTACAAGAGGATGCGATTCAAATAGCCAAGAGTAAGGTTTCTCAAGCAATACCCCAATTAACTCCTTCAGGTAATTCTAAAGCCATTGCCAAAGCTAACAACAAAAAGCCTGCCAATACTAGTTCTTTTGTTACCACTCTCCAAGACTTAAAAATCAACCTCAAAGAATTTAGGCTGGAACAAACTCCCATTTATAAATTTCAACTAGACGGAGGTTTAACCCTCAACGGTACTGTTGACGAACCGAGAAATATCATTCCTCAAGGTACTTTAGTACTAACTGAGGCTAATGTCGATCTATTTAGTAATAATTTTGAGTTAGCCCGTAATTTGGAAAACACTATTGTCTTTACTCCCGAAGCAGGAATATTAAACCCAACTATCAACACTACTCTGAGAACTGACGTTGAAAATATACAAAATACAGACGAACTCAACGATCTTCGGGCGGTAGAATCCAATGCCAACGAAATCGACGATCCGATTACCAATATCGATCGCACCAATACCATCAGAATTAGTTTGGTGGTCAATGGAGAAGCCGAAGAAATCCTACCCAATTTAGCTCAAAGAAATCTCGACTGTAATATTCGCCCCAACGATGCCCCTCTAGTCGAAAACAGCAAATTTTATACCGAAGCAGAACTAAATCGATTGACAGCTTGTTTTAATGGCAGCAATCTAACTCAAACGGGCGATCGCAATTTAATCGATTCCCAAGCCGTCAGTTTAACCAGTACTCCATCTTTAGAACAGGGAGAAATTATTGCTTTATTAAGCGAGAGAATCTTTAATTCCGCTAGAGAACTTACTCAGGGGGGAGGAGGAGGCTTGAGTCAAGAAAGAATCTTCGATCTTGGAGTTAACAGATTTATTATCGATCCAGTGCTTGATTCTGCCCTCTCTCAAGTGGAAAATACTACAGTAGGCTTGGGTAAAAATGTGGGCTTAGATTACTTTACCGTTTATCCCGACGTTGAAGGAACTTACGAGATTAACAATCAATCATCTTTGCGTTTCGTTTACGACTACAATCTTTTAGCCAACGTCTCTGATTTCTTTGACGACGAAACAAGCAACAGCAATGAAATTCGAGTACTATATCAATTGAGTTTTTAGTTATTAGTTACTAGTTATTAGTTTAAAACGATAAAAGCTAAAAATGCTCAATGCTCAATGCTCAATACTCAATGTTAAATGTTGAATCTAAGATTAACTGTTTATACTCATAAAATTATCAAGTATTTAACTATTGTGGCAATTGTTTTTGCCTTAGTGAGTTTGGGGATTCAAATTTCTAAATATGGTTATGGCTATCGTGCCGACTGGATGAAATTGTTTAATTTAGATCGAGAATTAAACTTCCCTACTTGGTATTCTGCTTTAATGTTGGGTTTTTGTTCTCTATTGCTAAAAATTATTAGTGGAGGGAAAAAACAACAAAGCGATCGCTTTGCCAAAGATTGGCAGTTACTATCATTAATATTTTTCTTTTTGGCGCTCGACGAAGTATTGAGCATTCACGAAATATTGATTATTCCCGAAGTTAGCGAAGCATTAAATTTACCCTGGTTTCTTCATTCTATGTGGGTTATTCCTGGGACATTGTTTGTGCTTTGGTTTTTCCGTCGCTTTAGTAAATTTATTCGTCATTTATCCCCCAAAGATCTCAAACATTTTTTCTTAGCAGCCCTGTTTTATATTGGTGGCGCGTTACTAATGGAGATGGTGGGTAGTTACGTAGCCGAAGCTAAAGGACAGCAAAATTTAGTCTACGCTTTAATTGCCACTGCTGAAGAAATTATGGAAATGGCTGGCACTATTATTTTTATCTATGCTTTACTCGACTATTTGCGTCATTGGCTAGATAGACTTACCATACAAGTCGGGATTAAATAACTTCTAAAAAACACATTAAACAGAGTTTAAAAAAATAGATCGTTTGATTGTTCGTTAAGAAATAATTGCTTAAACTTGAAAAGTTTTAAGCAGATCCATATAACTCCAACTACTATGAACAATATTCCTCAATTCTTCAATAGCGATCGAGTAAAAGAAGTTTATCGCGTACCCTATCAACAAAGAGCTTCTGAAGCAGAAAATTGGGCGAGAAAACATAATATACAACCCGCAGCAGAAGATAAAAGAAAAGTAGGTTTACTATTAATAGACGTACAAAATACTTTTTGTATTCCAGAGTTTGAACTATTTGTGAATGGTGCGGTAGAAGATAATATCAGACTGTGCCAATTCATTTATCGTAATTTAGGAGTAATTACCGAAATTATTCCTACTATGGATAGTCATAGTGCGATGCAAATATTTCACCCTATTTTTTGGTTAAATGCAGCAGGAGAACATCCCACACCAGGAACTAATATTAGTTATGAAGAAGTAGAAGGAGGAAAGTGGCAAGTTAACCTAGAACTCGCTCCTAGTTTGACTAATGGAGATAGCGATCGCTTGAAAAGTCACGGATTATATTATGTTAAGAAATTAAGCGAAGATGGTAAATATCCCTTAACTATTTGGCCCTATCATTCTATGTTAGGAGGCATCGGTCACGCTTTGGTTTCCGCAGTAGAAGAAGCTGTATTTTTCCATAGTATTGCGAGAAAAAGTAAAACCAGTTTTGAATTAAAAGGGAGCAATCCTTTAACCGAAAATTACTCTGTATTGAGTCCCGAAGTGATCGATAGTGCAGACGGTCGAGCTATCGCCAGTAAAAATAATAACTTAATTCAAAAATTATTGGACTTTAATACTGTAATAATTGCAGGACAAGCCAAAAGTCATTGTGTTGCTTGGACGATTGAAAATCTGTTAACAGAAATTCAAAATATAGATCCTAATTTGGCTAAAAAAGTCTATATCCTCGAAGATTGTATGTCTCCTGTAGTTATTTCTCCAGAAATCGATTTTACCGAGTCTGCTAATAATATCTTTAAAAAATTTATTAGTTCGGGAATGAATGCGATCGAGTCAAATACTAACATATTTCTCAAGCAAAAATAGAAATAATTAAGACATAATTACTGCATTTTTTTCTGTTAGAGATATTTTCCGAGCTAAAAACTCTTAGTATTTTGTATTAAATTGAATTCATAATCGACTGACTATTAATAAACAGGTCAGATAATATGAAAATATTTAATAGCAACTATGGAAACTATTGAGTTAGGAACTCTGGAAGTAGATCTTCCCAATTCTCTGGAAAATATTGTATCCGAATTACCCACAGAATCTGATGATGGTACGATTAATGTCGGAGTTGTCCGAGATAACTTTGTTGCTTCTACTACTTATGAAAGAGGTAGCGAAAGAGATGCTTATCAATTTGAAATTGAGAATTCTGCTGCCTTCGATATAGAACTAGATAACTTAGAAGCTAATCTAAATTTATCAATTAATGACAGGGAAGGGAATACTCTTTATTCATCTTCAGCCCCAGGAAATGAGGCTGAATTTATCGCTGCGGATTTCACACCAGGAATATATACAGCCATAATTACTGGGGAAGCAGAAGCGGAAACCAACTACAGCTTAACTATTACCAAAACCGAAACTAGAGATATAGAGGAAGAAGATAGCGCGCCTCTTCTCAATCAAGGGGATATAGTGTATAAATTTTTAGAAACAGAAGCGCAAACTCAGTTTTATACTATTTCAGAAGTAGAGCGAGATTCAGTTATTGAGAATTTAGATAACTATGAATATCAGGGAGAATCTTTTGTTGGCGCGCCCAATTCTGAAGGAAATGATATCACTGGCATAGTACCTGTTTATCGTTTTTTTAATACTAGTACTGGGGTGCATTTATATACATCTTCAGAAGTCGAAAGAGATTTTGTCCAAGAAAATTTGGCTAACTATATTTCAGAAGGAATATCTTATTACGGTTATGAATCTCAGGTAGAAGATTCTGTTGGTTTATATCGTTTTTATAACTCCGATCTAGACGCTCATTTTTATACCCCTTCCCTAATAGAAAGAGATGAATTTCTCGCAGATCCAGCTTATCAACTTGAAGGAGGAGAAGATGGAATTGTTTTCTACGTTCAATCCGTGACGGGAATCTAGAACTTGGGTGCATAGCAACATTTTAAGCAAGAAAGATGGCGATCGCTTTTAATCTAGACAATGAATTAAAACATAAGTATTAATTTTGACTTTATCTATGATGTCTTCGATTTGAATAGATATCGGAAACAGATCGACATTAAAGCTATCTATTTCTTATCACCAAATAAAGTAATGTAATTAATAACTATTACGTCATAGCATAGATGAATTCTTCCAAATTTAGCTTAATATCATTTGTCCTTTCTAGCGTATTTATAGTTTTTAATCTTGGTTATCTTGCCAGAGAGCTAAAATTTTTTCCTTACCAGCTTTATGCCGAAGCAACAAAAGCATGGTCGCAAATTCGCGAAGAGCAATCTGAGGAACTTCCTTGGTTTTATAAGTATGCTCGAAAGCCAGCTAGCGATGTAATTAAAAATGTTAGTCAGGCTCAAGCAGGACTATCCTTAGTCACGGAGATTGCAGCCGAACGCAATATCTTGGCAAAAATAATCGATCTCAATGGCGATACGGTTCATCGGTGGGATATTGATTGGTTCGAGATCTGGTCTAACCCAGAACATTTACCTAAAAATTTAGTTCCCCAATCAAAACCAGGCACTAATATTCATGGTGCAACGGTTATGAAAAATGGCGATCTGGTTTTTAATTTTGAAAGCAAAGGTTTAGTTAGGATCGATCGCGATAGCAACGTCGTCTGGCGTTTGCCCTACCTAACTCATCACTCAGTTCACCAGCATGATGACGGCAACCTATGGGTATCGGGAACTAAGTATCAAACCACCAAAGTCGATCGACTGCCTAATTTAGTACCGCCATTTTATGAGGAAACAATCTTAGAAATTAATCCTCAAGGTGAAATTTTACGGGAGTGGTATGTAGCGGATATTCTGCGGAAAAATGGCTACCAGGGACTACTTTACTTGGGTAGTCTTAATAATGAGAATACCTTAATTCAGGGGGACGATCGCCTGTTAGGGAGAACCGATATCTTACACCTCAATGATGTTGAACCTTTCTCGACTAAGATGCAGCCTGGTTTCTTTCAGCCAGGAGATATCATGGTTTCTTTGCGTAATATTAATACGATTTTTGTATTTAATATTGACAGCGAAAAAATTAAGTTTATTTCTACAGGCAAGTTCGTACGACAACACGATCCTGATTTTATCGATGGGGATACGATCTCGATTTTTGATAATAATAATGCTAGCGAACCAAAGGGTAAAAGCAAAATTACCCTCATTTCAGCCCAGGATGACGAATATCAAGTATTCTTTGCTGGCAGCCAAGAGCAGAAATTTTTTACCACAGTGATGGGCAAACATCAATGGCAACCTAACGGTAATGTATTGATAACTGAATCCATGTCGGGCAGAGGTTTTGAAATAGATCCCCAGGGTCAAGTAGTTTGGGAATATATTAACTATGTCGAACCTGGAATTGTGGGCATTGTGTCAGAGGTGCAGCGTTTATCTCCAGAGTATACCGAACTATTTACTCCAGAAGAATAAAGTAATAGCAACTAAATTTTTATTACCTGAGTCCAAAATGAAATTAAAATTATCATTTGCTAATGTTGCTCTTGGCACACTGTTGTTAGTTATTTTTGTTCAGCAACCAGCGATGGCTTATGTCGGTCCTGGTACGGGAATTGCTGCTTTAGGAGCTTTGCTGGCAATTATTGTGGGAGTTGTAGCGGCTTTGTTTGGCTTTCTTTGGTATCCTATGAAGCGACTTTTAAAGAAGCGCAAGCAGGGGGCTGCTAGTCAAGAAGCCCAAGAAAAACAAGGAGAAAAAGTATGAGCCAATGGATTGGGGCGATGATTTTAGTGGTGGGATTTGCTTTCTCCCTTCAACTTTTAGGCGTGATTAACAAAAGTCGCAATGTAATTCGGATCGCCCTCCATTCTCTGAAAATTATTGGTTCTTCTCGCTTGAGAGACGAGCAGAAAGAGTACAAGCTGCAAAAAAACTCTCAAAGGTTATTTGGACTGTTTTTAATGCTGGCATTGGGGGGCGCGATCGCTTTTTTAATCCCCCTGGTAGTATTATGGTTGGGCGATCGCTTGGGACTGGTTTCCCTTGATGCTGTTTTGGCAACAACCGTTTCTCCAACGTTTATTATTGCTAGTACGATGGTAATAATCGTGCTACTTTATCTCAAGCCCAATCAGCAGAAAAATTTTGCTATTGCCCAGA
>NZ_JBZNBU010000046.1:0-2958 GCF_058530065.1 Waterburya sp.
CAGCAGAAATAATGTCTACTTCATCTCCACCCACTGCTACATCATTGGTATCGGGAAATAGTAGGATATTTGTTTGGTCTTCTTGCCCCGCAGCATATAATCCGCCACCTTCTTGAGGAGTATCAAAAAAAGCTGCCCCTGCAAAATCACTAATAAATAGCGGTACAGTGCTGCCCTCCAACAATTCGTCAGTGGTTTCTACTGGTTCTGGTTCAGACTTCGATTCTACTTCAGGAGTTTCTGTAGAATTCGTAGTTATGGGTAAATCTCCAGTACCCCCATTGGTAAAAACTACAGCGGAATCTTCTCTGGGCAAAACATCTAAATCTAAACCAGCTTCTAGTTTGGCAACTTCTACACCATCCACAGAAAGTTTTCCCGTTCCATTGTTATATTGAACGTCAGTGCTGCCAATAATTACTAGTGCATCTTCGGATTCAAAATCGAGAATAACATCAACATCTCCTGCAATAAATTGATCGGCAAAAAACTCATAGATATCGCTTCCTTCGCCACTAATTAAAATATCCGAACCTTCGTTACCAACAACGACATCATCTCCCGCTCCTCCACGAACAATATCATCTCCCGTACCACCAAACATAAAGTCAGTGCCTTCTGCACCCATGATGTTATCCACACCCCCTCCAGCAGAAATAATGTCTACTTCATCTCCGCCCACTGCCACATCATTGGTATCGGGAAATAGTAGGATATTGGTTTGGTCTTCTTGCCCCGCAGCATATAATCCGCCACCTTCTTGGGGAGTATCAAAAAAAGCTGCCCCTGCAAAATCGCTAATAAATAGGGGTACAGTACTACCAGGATTTAGAGTTGGTGTCATGGATAAATACCTCGTTTAATTAATTTTTTGAGATATTTAAACTGTAGTTTTATTACCCCAATCGAAGATTAGAAAAACCTTAATTCAGCTAAATATTTTTGGCAATTAATTCTAGTTAATTGTCGTTGAAATTTTGAATCTATTTATGCTAAAAAATATTCGATTTTTGCGATTCAAATAATATTTAAAAGCAAGAATCAATAATATAAAAGTATATTAAGCAAAATTGCCACAATCAAAATATTTACCAAGGTTATGAATTGTTTAATTTGCTTCTTGGTATATTTCTAATTAATAAAAATCTAGGGGTTATTTTACTTATTCCCCATATCTCCATATTTTATTTCCATAATGAAAGATCGCGATCGCCAACTAGCAACTGATTACGATAAACAGTCGATTATCCCTGGTATCAGACTAATTATAGCGATCGCTCTTCAAGTCAAAAAAACTATTGTTGACTATGGTTTGGGGGCTGCTATTTTAGGAGTTCTGCCCTTATATGGCAGTTGGATTCCTCCGATTAGAATAATTTTATTAATTGCCCTGAATCTGAAAATGGCATCGAATATTGCTCGATCTTGGGGCTATCATATTGAACAAGATATGGATTTAGGGCTGCTGTTATATCGAGATGATTATTACAATCAAGACAGTGATGACCTTGGCATTATGGAAATAATTGTGGGAAAGAATCGTAACGGTTCTACTGGCACTTGTCGAGTTGTGTTCAATCAGAGCATGGGTATATTTAGTGAAGTCTCCAAACAAATTAACTAAAACTCAAAAAACAAATTGGTATTTTGTCACTGATTTTTTAAAGTAGTATTTTGCTGTCTTATTTACCATCCTGTTCTGAGTATTAATAATTTTTCAGATTCCTTCAAAATTTGAGAACAGCTTTCCCAGTCGATGTTTTCAACTTTGCTGTATCGCTCATCGAAAGGATGTCTCGGTCTGATATTATCAATTAGTTTTTTGGCACGTTCTTCTTCACCAATGGCTATATTGACCCAAGCATCTTGTAAGACATCGGGTATTTATCCAAACAAGCCATGAATTTCTTCTAATCTGGAAGAAAGAAGTTCGTGAACTCTGTCCTCAACTGAGTCACGATAGCGTAAATTAAGAATCCAGATTTCATCTTGTATTTGTCCAATGCGCTGAATGCGTCCTTTACGTTGTTCTAGGCGAGTGGGATTCCAGGGAAGGTCGAGATTTATCAGAGTTCCCAGCTTTTGTAGGTTCAGCCCCTCGCTGGCTGCATCTGTACCTATTATTAGGCGCAATTCACCCCTGCGAACCATAAAAGGATTATATTGCCTTCCATAATCGTGAAGGACTCTGTGTAATTTAGTTATGTCAGGACGTTTTAGTTTATCTATATCGCCACCCTGAATCACAAAATCGCTGTCTTCCATTCTCAAACGTTGACGGATACCTCGGAAGCTACGATGTTCGTTAGCAGGTGGAAAAGGGTTTCGCAGCCAATTCCAGGCATCATGAACATTTTCAGAGATCGATTCTTCTCCCATTACGATAGGAATTACTTCTGAAGCTCTACGCCAGTTACTCCAGGCATTACCAAAAACGCGATCGTTACCCCTACTTAAAATATCCAGCATATCCCAAGCTTCTATCGGATGAAGTTGTACTGGGGTTGCGGTAGCTAAAATCATGCTTTTAGTGCGATCGCTTATTTCCCAGAGAAACCGCATCAAATTATTAGGATCGGCGGGTTCGTTAGGGCTGTTGTCGTTAATTTTCTTTCTTCTAGCTCGATGTGCCTCATCGACGATGACGCATTCGTATTTCATGGCTAACAGAAAATCGATTATTTCCGAACCAGAGGTAATTAGTCCTTGAGAGATAATGCCGATACGACGGGGACAATTTTTAATTGATTCTGCGCCTTTTGAGGGATATTCCAATACATTTTCATCGAGCCAGTAACGACCATTCCAAATCGCTGAAGGGATACCAACTAAATCTTTGAGTTCTCCCTGCCATTGCAATACCAAAGGTTTGGGAGCGATTACTAATACGGGTTTATCTCCATGTAAAGCCATTAGCAGCCCTGAGACGGCAAGCTGTACTGTTTTGCCTAAACCAAC
>NZ_JBZNBU010000047.1:0-21958 GCF_058530065.1 Waterburya sp.
GCAAGATGTCAGCAAAGAATTAATAATTGCGATCGCTTTAAACAATTGTTAGTTGTGGCTCGAAATTATAATCGCCAAGGTTTCTTTGACAGAGAATTAGTAGAATTAGTTGAAGCTCAACAGCTTTTTATTACGGAAGAATTAAATACTGCTATAGTTCGATGCCAAGCAGGTATTGTCAAACAACAAGAATACGAACAAAATTTCGCCAGAGTCAAACAATTAACTAGAGAAGGAAAATTGTGCCAAGCATTCTCTTTATTAGAATCTACTTTAGTAAGTTTCAATCGCCAAGACGGGCAAGAATTATTAACCAAATTAGATCGAGTACTGCAAAGTAAAAGTTTATATACTGAGGGACTAATTGCTGAAGATAAGGGGGATTTAGATAAGGCGAATGAGCTATATCATCAGTCTTTAGAAATTACTCCAGAGTTAACTGCTTGTAAAATAAGATTGGCTCTAATTGCTTTAGATAATAATCCTCAACAAACAATTAATTATCTTCAAGGTATTAAAAGCGAACGGGCTAATTATCTTCGTGGTTATGCTTATCATCAGCTAGAAAATTGGCAGCAAGCTAATAAAGAATGGCGTTCTTTAACCCATCCAAAAATCAAACATCAACGCTCTATCCTGAAAAATTTATTAGAACGCGATCGCTTGACTAAAATAAAAACCATCGAGCAATTAACAGATAACCAAGAATTAGCCAAAGCGATCGTTCTCAGTCAAGAACTAATTCAGCAATATGGTACGGATTTAATTGTAGAAAATAACCTTAAAAACTATCTTCAGCCAACTATAGAAAATCAAAACTGGGAGGGAGATAACTGGGAAATAATAGCTTCTAGAATGGAGCAAATCTGGCTAGATCGACAAGATTCTAAGTCTTTACATAATTGGGCGATCGCAACCTATTATCAAGCCCAATTAAACCCTAATAAATTAACCGATCTGATTATTGCTTGGCTAACAGCTATAGCCAATCTTAGATTAGATCCTAGTTTTAAATATATTCCTTGGTTAAAAGAAAAAACTATTGATTTTTCTAATCTCGAACTGCGTTTAAAACAAATCTTAGAAGATGTGATCGATGCTGTTAAAGATAATAATCTAGAACAATACTTCAACTTACGAGATCTTTATCGCCGAGATTTAGCTATGCTATCTCTGCGAGAACAAAACAATTGTGGTATTAAAAATCAATCCCAACTATTAATCTTACCCAATTGCTACCAAAAATTAAAAGATCGCCTACCAATAAATAATTTTCCCGAACAACTTTGGGCGGCATTATATACAGATTGGGGAACAGCAATAGCTGCTTGTTTATCCAAAGATATCGTCCGTGCTATTCAAATTAAACCCCAACAAAAACCAATTTCTAAAATCGAAAATTTTGCCTCTATATTTGTGGCTTATCATGAAGGTTATCACTACCTGCAAAATCAGTATTGGCGCAAATCAATTAAGCCTTTAAATATAGCGCGATCGCAAATTAAAATTAATCCAGATTGGTATGCTGAAGTAGATTTGCTTTGCCAAGAACAACGTAAATATATTATGGGTTCTGAAGAGCATTTAGACTTTAGTAGCTTTTGGTATTCACTATTAGCTAGTTCGACAGCAGCTAGCTATTATGCCGAGCATCAAACTAATAAAATAAGTTGGGAAATAGATGAGGAAATAATTGATTTTCAGCAAGGGCTAATTCAATTAAAAGAATTAGAAACTATCGCTCCTGGAAATTCTTTGGCGATCGATGCTATTAAAACTCTAGAAATTAATTTGCAACTAGAAAAAATTAATCATCTTTGGCAACAAAGTAAATATGAAGAGGCTGTTATTTTAGCTAAAGATTCTAGTTATGAAAAAGTTCGTTTTGCAGTGGCAGAAGTTTGTTTGGAAATAGTTTTACATATTCTTCAAGCTGAAGAGATAACTAATGAAAGTCTCAATTCTATGCAAACCATAACTCAATGGGCTTACGAACTATGTCCTCTAGAACCATCATTTCAACCAGTTTATAGTCATTTAGAAAGATTAGGAGTTTATAATACATAAAGGGTTATTAATTATTGATTATTACTTGTTTGATCGCTTTAATAATAATTTCTGGTTCGTCGATCCAAACAAAGTGGCTGCTCTTGTGGGCTGGTATTTCTGTATAGTTGCTCGATAATAAACTTAGATTGTCGTGTATTTTGTCCCTCAGTTTATCTATCTGCTTTAAAGGTAATATTTTGGTTAATATTGAAGGTTTAAAAAAGCTGTTCGATTTAATACTAACTATGGGTAAATCTTTTAAATCATTAGCTACTTGTAATTGACGACCGCTTTTTTCTAAATTTATCAGTTCTCGTGCCATAGTTATCCAATGATTACAACCGTAAAAAGATCTTTTAATCCATTTTGTAGCTTGGCGATTGCCTTGTTTTAATTCAGGTTTAATTAATTCAAATAAACCTATCATTCCTAGCAGGCGGATAATTCCTAAAAAAGAGCCAATAACAGACATAATGAAGCCAGAAATAAACAAATAATTAACAGCTTTAACTGCCCAAGGCATCTTTAGCATAGCAACTTCATGAAGCCCGTCGGTCAAAATTAATCCAGTTACTTTTTCAGGAAAACGATGGGCAAAAAGACGCATATTGTAACTCCCAAAAGAATCCCCTACCAAAATATAGGGTGGTTCGATATTGGCTTGAGTTAACAAACTATTCCATTCCTCAACGATCGCTTCGCTACAACGAAGACTTCGACTGGCTTGACTCCAACCATAACCAGGGCGATCGCAAATACAAACTTTCGTTAATTTTGCTATTTCATCGATTAAAAAATAGCCTTCAATTCCTCCCAAGCTATGATCTAAGATAACCGTTACTTTTCCCGTACCTTTAACTAGAAAATGATTTTTTTTACCATTTACTTCGATGAATTTTCCAGGTGCAGTTAATCGTTTATTTTCGATCACCCTAGCAATTCCATTAAATAAAATGCCCAACAACAATAAATAAGGATTAATAATCATTTTTTATGCAACATGATTACTGTTATCGCATTTATTTCAGACGAACGATATTATCTACCAAGATAAAAGATAAACAGTAATAGTAGAATTGACTCTTGTTCTAATTATTCCATAACCTTCTAGTGTGAAGCGATCGAGAAAACTTTTAGCGTTACTTAAACATTTTTGAACTAAAAACAGCCTCAAACGTATATATAGTAATGCTTTTACTTCAATTTGGCGTTTTTCTTGATATACTTGGGTTTCAGCGATTTTTTTGTGCTTGACGTATATCCCTTGTGTCACTTGGGTTTGAGGCTGTTTTTTTATGATTTTTGTCTAAGTACCGTTAGAACATTATTGATAATCTGCGATCGCAGGCATCTTGAAGAAAGAAAACCTCGATCGCTGGCGAGAATTGTCTTCAAAAGTGTCAGACAAAACTGAAGAAATCAATTAATCGGTAATAATTTCATTTTAATTTTTCGTTTTTCCTCAACTTGTCACAATTATCCATTACTCAATTATGCTGATTTAATCTTGGTAAATTTTTCCACTAAGCTCAAAACATCATGACGGCTCAATTTAGGTTTACCAATAGCGATCGCATCTAGAGTACCTTTAGCCAAAACGTAAGGAATCTGGCAAAAATCTAAAGCGGGACTGTTATTCGGTAAAGATTCTATATACAAATTTGCTTGTTTCAACTGACGACGAGCATAACTTTGGACTTCTTTACTAGTCCAGCCATCGGGAATAAAGTTCACTCCCCGCAAAGAATCTTCTCCTTGATTGCGGACAATATTAACTGCTTGCAAACCTCTGCCAAAGGCGATCGCTTGAGTGCGATTGGTTTTAGTCCCATCGTACCAAGCCCAAAGATCGGAAAGTAGTAAACCTACTGCACCTGCAACGCCAAATGTATAACGGTCTAAATCTGCTTCGGTAGTAATTTGCCAATTTTGTTCCGCCCAATATGCCATGCGGTCTGCCATCGCTGCCGTAGCATCCCAAATTCTGGGGGCGATGGTTGGGGGTGCTAAACTCGCCCATTCCCCAATATTGAGGCTTACATCAGGCAGTACATCCCTGTAGGGAGTTAGATCTGCAGCAATGCAATCATAGGAACTAATATCGGCTATTTCTTGCAGTCTTAAACTAATGCTACGTAATAAATAAGCTTTTGTCTGATTGTCAAGGTCAGGAGTATCTTCTATCTCGTCGATCGCGCGCATACAAAGATAAGCTGATGCTACTGCATCTTGTAGCTTTTCTGGCAGACGGGCAATAGGGATATAGAAAGTCCTGCTAGTTTGTTTGAGAGTTTCTAAGGCTCTATTCCGAAAATCCATGTCTTCCGCTACTCCTCACACTGGCTTAACGAAAAGGATACACTGAAAACTCCAATTTCTAAATAAGATTGGTTATTTTTTTTAGTTTCTGCGGATCGACAAAACTTTATCGGTTTTCTCTCGTTATTATTTTAAGCAGTAGTGGTTTTTGCTCGATCGAATTTATTGCGATCGGGTAATTCTTTTTCCAAATAACGCAAACGAGGCTCTCTATAAGCGATCGTTACTACAGCTATATTTAGAATGCCCAACAAAACTAACAATAGAGTAACTCCTTGTCCCATCCCAGTATTAATAAATCTACTAATGGTTTGAGCAATAATGCCACCTTCTGCCATCAAAGGATTTAAAACATTATCTACTAAAGGGCCAGCTAAAAGATAAGCACAGATAGCTAGGGATCTTTCTAAAGTTTGTTGTAGGGCAAATACCCTACCTTGAAGACGGCTAGGGACTTTACTTTGCCAAATGGCTTGATTGCAACTAACAACGATTGGTTGAGAAAATAAGTAGCCAAAAATACCAATAGCTAAAACAAAGGTAGAAATTTTCAGACCGCCCACTAAAATAATCAATCCTTGAAAACCAACAAAACCGATAATCGCTCTCACGCGATTTTTGGGACCAGACCACAGGCTCATTAAAACACTACCCACCAGCATTCCACAACCGCCAATCGACAAAACTAAGCCCAATTGTTCGGTAGATCCTGGTTGATATAGTAAAGGCCATAAAACCACTTCTAGCATTCCCATCGTGAAATAACTAATGGCAATAAAACAGACCAAACGCAATAAACCAGGTCGCAAAGCAATATAGTTCCAACCTGCTACGGTATCGGAGATCAAGCGATCGATAAGATTAAATTTTCTTTTAGTAGATCTAGTAAATCTTTTAAAATCAGGAAATTTGACGCTGACTAAAGTAGTTATAGCGATCGTAAAAGTAATAATATCAATAATTAGAATGGTTCTCAAACCAAAAAATTTCATTAATAAACCTGCAATTGCAGGAGCAGAAATTTTAGCGATCGCAAAAGAAGCTTGAACCATACCATTAGCACGACTCAAATTTGGCGATGGAACTAATTGAGAAATGGCAGCCATATAAGCTGGTTGTTGGAAAGCATTGAGACTAGAACTAATAATCAATGCTAAATAAATATGCCAGACTGCTAAGTTATTAGAACTAACAAGTAATAATATTGCTAAAGTAACTATTCCCGTACCCAAATCGCTCAAAATCATTGCCGAGCGACGATTCCAGCGATCTACTAACACCCCTGCCAAGGGAGAAATCACTACTTTGGGCAGATACATAAACAAGATAGTCAAAGCGAATTGGGTAATTGTGCCTGTATCTTGATATGTTCTGTCTAAAATCCAGAATCCTAAGGCGAATTCGGTTAATTTAGATCCTAATAATGAAATGACTTGTCCGATCCAGACAATAAAGAAGGTTTGCATATAATTTTGAATATTAAGTGATTGGCTAACATGAGCGAATTATTGGTGTGTGTGGATAAGAAGTAGTGTAATAGTGTAATCGATAAATATAAGTTTTCCATACCAAAAGCCTCAACAGTATATCAAGGGGGATCTTTGTCTCCCAAAAATCCTTGAGAACTTTACAGTTGAATTTGTTTTTTAGATATACTTACAAGTCTTAGTAAGTATTTTTGCTTAAAGTATGAAAGTCTATGTTAGTGTTTCAACATTTCTTATGTTAGATAATTTCGGCTTGATTTTATATTTTCTGTTTCGAGAACGTAAAATTTAAAATTATAGACTTTCTATAACCAGCCTCTTACTTTATGATAAAGAGAAAATAAGCTCGCTTGATAATTAGTTAAGATTAACCACCACAAATTCAAAATTAGTGGCTGTAAAACAAAGAAAAATCAATGGCAAGGGTGGAGAATTACACAGATAACTACTATTCCGCTTTAGGAGTATCTAAGAACGCAGATCTGAAAGAAATTAAGGCAGCTTTCCGTCGTTTGGCACGTCAGTATCATCCAGACCTAAATCCAGGCGATCCAGTTTCGGCAGAAAAATTTAAACAAATTTCCCAAGCCTACGACATTCTATCCGATCCAGCCAAGCGTCGCCGTTACGACCTTCGTTCTTCCTTCGATCGCAGTCAAGCCTATCGTCAAACCAACAGACGACCTTCTGGTCGCGATAACCGACAAACTCGACCGAATAGTTATGGATCTGTTCCTAAAACCGCTCAAGATTTTTACCTCCGTGGCGGTTTGCGAGTTCAAAATAAAGAATATCGTCAAGCAATAGAAGACTATACCAAAGCAATTCAGTTAAACCCGCAATTTGTCGATGCTTATCTCAAAAGATGCGAAATGCGCTACAAAATGGGTGACAATCAAGGGGTTTTAGACGATTGCTATCAAGTGTTTAAAATTAACCCTAACGTGGCAAAAGCTCACTATTATCAAGGAAGAGCGAGATATAGCTTGGGCTATACCCAACCAGCTATAGAATCTTACAATAAAGCGATCGCTAACGATAATAATTATCCTCAAGCTTATTATTATCGAGGGATTGCCTACAAAGAAATGCTAATTACTGTCTCTGCGGTCGAAGATCTAAATCAAGCAGCAGAACTATTTCGCTTGCAAAAAAATTATGAAGCTTATCGTCGCAGTCAAGAAATAATTAACGAATTAACCAAAAGCGATAGCGTAACTAGTTGGTTGGATACATTAGTTCATAATACTTTGATGACCCTGAGCCTTTCGTTTTTTAATCCTGGAGGGGGTTTACTACCATCCTTTTCTCGTTTGAACGGTCAACAATCAAAACAAGTAGGTATTGTTTTTGGTTTATTTTCTAGTTTGTGTTTTGTATGTAGCTATTTTATGATGGGTTTCCCCTTAGTCATGGAAATTTGGCAACTATTTCTCGTTGGTACTATTCCTTTTGTGAGCTTAATCGCTACAGGCAACATTTTCCGCTTTGTCATACACCATAGAGGGCGTTTTTCTACCGATGTATTCATTGCTGGTGCTGCTATTGCGCCTATCGCCATAACTAGTTTGTTGATTGGATTTATTCCTCTGTCAGCGTTTTCTTTTACTATCCCCTTTGCTTTTTTAGGTTTTTCTTACAGTGCCCTAACTCTTAATGCTAGCTATACTCAAATATTGAATCTTACCGAATCGAAAGCTGCTTTGACTGTAGCTTTAATGCTGGTTTTAAACAGCTATGTATGTCTGTCGTTAATCTCTGGTTTATTTTTCTATTAAAAACTGCTCGATTTAATTTTGCTTATGAGTGCTCAATTGCTCCTCAATACTCATCTCTTCAAGATTTAGTTTGTTTTTAGATAAAGAAATCAGATTATACTTGTGCCAAACAAAATTTTTAAGATCGCGAACTTCTATACCAGGAATAACGTTAATTTTTACTAAAAAGCGACGATCGCTTAAGACTTCAATGGCTTTAATCTTAATTTCACAAGATTCGTACTGTAACTGCAAGTTTTCAAAAGTTCTTAAAAAAGTAAACCAATCGAGATCGGCATCAAAAATCATCTCAATTGAACCAATCAAACTTTGAATCACCGAGCGAAATTCATCAGAAGTTAAAAAACGTTCGGGATTTAGAGGTTGGCGTTGCTTTTCATCATATTTCAAATAAAGATATTGACAAATCACTTTGGCAAAACAAGTTTGATGGCCGATTTTCAATTTTTCAATACAAGCACCAGTTAAAATAGAGCGTTCAAAACTAGTCATCCAAGCTTTAGCTTGTACCAAATTAGCCTGAGAAAGATTGGCTGACAAAAAACTAGCCTGAGAAAGATCTGCTCTAGTTAAATTAGCTCGAATTAAATCTGTTTTAGTAAAATTAGCTCCTGTCAAACAGGCTTCTGTTAAATCGGATTTGAGTAAATTGGCCTTGGTCAAATTAGCAGCAGTTAAATTAGCCTCGGTTAAGTCGGCTCTAACAAGACTAGCTTGAGTCAGATTGGCTTCAAAACAATTAGCTTCGGTCAAATCTGCTTGGTCTAAATTAGCTTCAGTCAAATCTGCCTTGGTAAAATTAGCTTGAATTAAATTAGCATGAGTAAAATTAGTTTTAATTAATTGGGCAAGCTCAAAATTAGCACGAGTCAATTTTGCTCCCACAAAAATTGCATTATTAAGATTTGCCTGACTAAAATTAGCTCTACTTAATTCAGCTGCACTAAAGTCAGTCACTCGCAAATCTGCATAGGCTAGGTTAGCTAAACTGAGATTAGCTCCAGCAAGTTCGGCACTGCGATAATTAGTTTTAATTAAAATAGCTCCTGTTAAGTTAGTACTAGTCAAACTAGCCCCGCTTAAATTTGCTCCAGTTAAATTTGCTCCAGTTAAATTTGCTCCATCAAGATTTGCCCCACAAAGATTGCTTTTTACTAAATTCGCTCCTGCCAAATCTACTCCTGTAAAGTCAATCCCAATTAATGTTTGACCGCTTAAATTGATTCCCCGAAGATCTAATTCAAGATGTGAATTCTGTCTTTTATAGTTATTCCAATGTTTTACACCACGATAGATAACTGCCAAGTATTTTTTTTTACTCATCCTTTTCAGTAAGCTAGACTTTAAATGTCAAATTTTTTGCCTAAAATTATAAATAAAACTTGGGCTTAAAAATTAATTACTAAGGATTAATTTAGTTTTGCTTCTAAAAACCATAACTCTAATCACTCTTTTTAATTTAATTTCCAAGTGCATTTTCAGCAGAGATCGACAGTACGTGGGGAGAATATGTCACACTAGAAACACGAATAGTAAGAACGCGGTAGTCTTACAAAAACAATTTCAATTTATGGTGGACTTAGTATCCTTGAGTCTGCCAGCCTATACTCTTTTGTAAATGATTGAAGGATATATAAAGTCATGGGATTATTCGATCGCCTTAGTCGAGTTGTTAGAGCCAACATCAACGATTTAGTCAGTAAAGCGGAAGATCCAGAAAAAGTTCTGGAACAAGCAGTAGTCGATATGCAAGAAGATTTGGTACAGTTGCGTCAAGCTGTTGCCAGAGCGATCGCTACTCAAAAGCGTACCGAGCAGCAATACAATAAAAATAAACGGGAAGCCGATACTTGGCAACAAAGAGCCCAGTTAGCTTTGTCCAAGGGCGATGAAAATCTAGCTCGCGAAGCATTAGTACGTAAAAAATCTTTTGCCGACACGGCAGCTTCTCTCAAGATACAACTCGACCAACAGAGTAACAACGTTACGACCCTTAAACGCAATCTAATTGCTTTGGAAAGTAAAATATCTGAAGCTAAAACCAAAAAAGATATGCTCAAGGCTCGTGCCAATGCAGCTAAAGCTCAAAAACAGCTTCAAGATTCGATTGGTAACATCGATACCAGCAATGCAATGGGTGCTTTTGAACGCATGGAAGATAAAGTCATGCAGTTAGAAGCAGAATCAGAATCAGCCCAAGAATTAGGTGGCTATGGTATCGAACAGCAATTCGCTGCTTTAGAAGCTGGTAGTGGAGTAGATGACGAACTTGCCGCTATGAAAGCCCAATTATCTGGTACTTCTGCTGAAACTCCCAAATTAGAGGCTGCGGACACTGCCAATTCCTCTGCTCAAGATGCTGTCATTGATGCCGAATTAGATGAATTGCGCTCTCAGTTGGATAAATAAAATAATCAACTAATAAAGTTTATACAAATGGCAGATGGTAAATTAATTTTTCATCTGCTATTTTTTTATTCTCGAACTTCAAATTGTTTTTATGAGAGATTTATATCCACCGCTCGAACCTTACAGGCAAGGAAAATTAACAGTTTCCCAGCTTCATACTATTCATTACGAAGAATCGGGAAATCCTCAAGGCAAACCAGTTATTTTTCTTCATGGCGGACCAGGAGGCGGTATCGCGCCTATGTATCGCCAATATTTCAATCCAGAAAAATGGCGGATTGTGATTTTCGCTCAGCGGGGCTGCGGACAAAGTACTCCCTATGCAGAATTACGAGAAAATACTACCTGGGACTTGGTTGGCGATATAGAAAAACTGAGAAATCATTTAGGAATTGAAAAATGGGTAGTCTTTGGCGGTAGTTGGGGTAGTACTTTAGCTCTAACATACAGTCAGACTCATCCCAATAGCTGTAAAGGATTAATCTTACGAGGCATTTTTATGCTCCGCTCTTCCGAAATTCGTTGGTTTTACCAAGAAGGGGCGAGTTATATTTATCCCGATGCTTGGGAAGAATATCTCAAACCCATTCCTGAAGAAGAAAGAGACAATTTACTATCTGCCTTCTACAAGAGGTTGACTAGTAGCGATCGCGAGATACGTTTAGAAGCAGCTAAAGCCTGGTCTGTCTGGGAAGCCAGTACTAGTAAGTTAATTCCCTCCGTCGCTAGCAAAGAACGTTTTGGGATGGCAGAATTTGCCGAAGCTTTTGCTCGCATTGAATGTCATTATTTTGTCAATCAAGGATTTTTTGAGAGAGAAAATCAACTACTAGAAAATATCGATCGCATTCGCCATCTTCCAGCCGTTATCGTCCAGGGCAGATACGATGTGGTTTGTCCGATGAAAAGTGCTTGGGAACTACATCGGGCTTGGGAAGAAGCAGAATTTATTGTCATTCCCGATGCGGGACATTCTGTATCCGAGCCAGGTATTAAAGACGCTTTAATTAAAGCCACAGATAGCTTTGCTGCGTTATAACTTAGGAGACAGAAAATAGACGGATCTATTGAAAAATTAAATGTTTGCTCTAACCAAAAATACCTCTCGCCAGAGAGAAATTGCTGAAGTAGTCTTTCGTAACGGTTGGGATTATGCGCGGGGGTTATTGACTGGAGATAGGTCAGACGAACCCCGTTTGCCTTCTCCAGAGGTTTTACGCAACATCTTAATCGAATTAGGGCCAGTATATGTCAAGCTGGGACAGCTACTTTCGACCCGTCCCGATATTTTGCCAGGACGCTATGTAGATACTTTAACGGATCTGCAAGCCAATGTTCCTCCCGTATCTTGGTCGGAAGTAGAAAATTTAATTAGAGACGAGCTATCCCAACCTTTAGAGTCCATATTTCGAGAAATCGATAAAAATGCGATCGCCGCAGGATCGATCGGTCAAGTACATCGTGCGGTATTGAATGACGGACAGCCTGTTGCTCTTAAAGTACAACGTCCTGGAATTGAAAAGATTGTCGAGCGAGATATTTCCCTCATTAAAAGTCTGGCAGAATTAGTTTCTCGTACAGAATTTGGCAAAAATTTTGATATCGTCGGTCTAGCGGAAGAATTTAGCAATGCCCTAAAAGCAGAATTAGACTTTACTACCGAAGCAGAATATACCGAACAGTTACGTACTAATTTAATTGATAGTCAATGGTTTGATTCTGACAAACTAGTAATTCCTCAAGTTTATAATAGCTATACTACTACTCGACTTTTAACCATTGAATGGTTGGATGGAGTACCGATTTTAGAAGCAGACCTCCCCCAAGTTAGAGAAAATAAAGATCGAGCTACCCAGCGTAGCGAAATTACCACAATTTTATTTAGAGCTTTTTTTAAGCAGGTTTATATTGATGGTTTCTTTCATGCCGATCCTCACCCTGGCAATATCTTCTATCTTGAAGACGGTCGAGTGGCAATTCTTGATTGTGGCATGGTTGGGCGTTTAGATCCCCGTACCCAACAGATTTTAACGGAAATGTTATTGGCAATTGTCGATCTTGATGGTCGTCGGTGCAGTCAACTAACCCTAGAATTAGCCGAAGGAGGACAACAAGTTAACTTGAACCAACTGACCAACGATTACGATCGTATGTTGCGCAAATATTATAATCGCAGTATTTCTCAAATTAATTTCAGCGAAGTAATCTACGAAGTCTTACAGGTATCTCGCAACAATAAAATAAGACTACCCAGCAATATGGGGCTATATGCTAAAACTCTGGCTAATTTGGAAGGGGTAGCTCGCGGATTTTACCCTCAAATTAATCTCCTCGACCAAATTAGACCTTTGATTGCCGATGTTTTTAGCCGCCAATTTTTAGGAGAAAGACCCGCAGAAACTTTATTAAGGATTGCTTTAGATTTTAAAAGTCTTTCTTTGCGATCGCCCCGTTTGGTGGAGTTATTATTAGACCGCATCACCTCTGAGACCCTCAAGTGGAATCTCGACATTGCTCGGCTGGATATTTTAGCCCTTAGTGTAGAAGATTCTGCCAATCGTCTTTCTTTTAGTATTTTAGTTGGTTCTTTAATTATGGGAGCCGCAATTATTTCTACAGGCTCGGCAACCACTCAAGTATCAATTCTCAGCAATGTTCTTTTTGCTGTAGCTAGTCTATTAGGAATTTGGTTAATTGTTAGTATTTTACGTTCTGGAAAACTTAAATAATTTGCGTATATATACTCAGTAAAAGTAAAAATTTTGCCAGAAATTTAGATAAATATAGTGTTGTTTAAAATACTATATTTATCCAAATTTGACGGAAAAATTCATGAAATAGTCATGAATCTAAAATATTAAAATTACAAAGGTCTTTTATAAAGACATCTAATGTATTATTATTTATCTTGTAATAAGTTACAATTTGTTTAAATACTTTAAACACTTGTAACTTTAAATAATCCTTTATTAAATTCAAAAAATATAGAATTACTGACAAATCACAACATTCTCAGTTATTTGCTTCGATTGAATTATTCTTGGGAGATTATTAATTTAATCGATCATCAATCTAAACTTAACTTATTAGATCACCGAACATTTTTTTAATCGACATTAAAATCAGAATAAATAAAAGTTTAAAAAGAATAAAAGATGAGATTGACTACCAAAATAGATAAAAAGCTGAAAGGCTTAGATAAAAAACTACTGGGATTAAATAATCGTCATTTTTTCCTCCTCGATGCACTTGTTTTTTCCCTGACACCTTTACTGGGCATTATTCTTCGATTGGATGACATAACACTATTAGGAGAATATAGTAATGGTTTAATTGTAGCTACGATTATCTTTTCTTGTGTTAAATTGACAATTTTCGTGTTTGGAGGCTTTTATAAACGATATTGGAAATATGCCAGTATTGACGAATTAACTCAGATTGCAGTTTTAACTACTGGTTCGGCGGTTGCCAATACGGTAATTCTGAGTATTTTAGAATACATAGCCGAAACAGAACGATTTTTAGTTCCCCGATCTCTTACTCTTTTAGATGGTATTTTAACTTTTATTTTAATCGGGGGAATTCGTTTTAGTATTAGAGCAGCAGAGAGAAAAAAACAGCAAAGTAAAAATTTTTATAGGCGCGATCGCGTCTTAATTGTCGGGGCTGGGGATGCTGGAGTATCTATTCTCCAAGAAATGCGTCGCAATCCTAAGTTAGGTTTTAATCCCGTTGCTTTTATTGATGATAATCCTCAAAAGAAAGGTTTAAATATTCAAGGATTACCAGTTGTTGGCAACCGCTTTCAAATCCCTGAAATAGTAGCAGGACAAAATATTCGTCAAGTGGTTATTGCCATGCCTACAACCTCAGGAAAAGTAATTCGAGAAATTGTAGATGTCTGCCAAGCTATTGGAGTCTCAGTCAATACACTACCCTCCACTAATGAAATCCTTGATAACAACAAAAAAGTTAACACGATCAGAGAAGTCAAAATTGAAGACTTGTTACGTCGCGAACCCATCCAAACCGATGCACAAGCTGTTTTTAAACTACTCGAAGGAAAAAAAGTCTTAATTAGTGGTGCGGGTGGTTCGATTGGTAGTGAATTATGCCGTCAAATTTTCCGCTGTCGCCCCGCTCAAATTATCTTAGTCGGACATGGCGAAAACTCCATCTTTAATATCAGACAGGAATTAGAGCAAGTATTACAAATATTTAGGCAACAAGAAGAATCCGATCGAGCCCTCACTGAATTAATTCCTTTTATTGCCGACTTAAGAATTAAAACTAGATTAGAAGAGGCTTTTCGTACTTACAAACCCGACATTGTTTTCCATGCAGCAGCACACAAACACGTGCCTTTAATGGAATTAAATCCTCCCGAAGCAATAACTAATAATGTCATGGGGACAAAAAATCTCCTAGATTTAGCGATTCAATACAATGTGAGTAACTTTGTGATGATTTCCACTGACAAAGCGGTTAACCCGACTAATGTCATGGGAGCGAGCAAACGTACGGCAGAAATGCTGGTTTTAAAGGCCGCTCAAACTAGCGGTCGTCCTTATGCAGTAGTACGTTTTGGTAACGTATTGGGTAGTCGCGGTAGTGTAGTTCCGACTTTTAAAAAACAAATTGCTAAAGGTGGCCCTGTAACCATCACTCATCCTGAAATCACTCGCTATTTTATGACCATTCCCGAAGCGGTGCAGTTGGTATTGCAAGCTTCGGTATTAACTAACAAAAATAGTCAAGGTCAGATCTTTATGCTCAATATGGGGCAGCCAGTAAAAATTGTTGACTTGGCTAAAGATCTCATTCGTCTATCTGGATATGAGGTAGGTAAAGATATTGATATTGTTTTTACAGGATTAAGACCTGGAGAAAAACTACACGAAGAACTATTGGTTAGAGGGGAGGAATATGAAAGCACTGCTCATGAAAAAGTTTTGGTAGTCAAAAATGCTAGTCGAATCGTTCCTGAAAACTTTGATTTGACAATTGATATTTTGTGCGAAGCTTCAAAAAACAGCGACACGAATCTAATCGTATACTTACTCGATCGCTTAGTTGTAGGATACAAGACCAAATACCAACAAATTAATGTAGAACGAGCTCAAAATAGTTTAGAGAAAATCATCAGCCAGACTTGCGATTTAAACCCCATTACTGCTATTTCTCAAAGCCATTTTGCCCCTCAATTTAATATTAAAACTTCCATTAGTACTAATCGATTAACACCAAAAGAACTAGATCGAGGATTGAGACAGGCATTAGAGAATCAAGAATTTAGCCTCTATTACCAACCAGTAATGAATCTTCAAACTGGAAAAATAAAAGAATTCGAGGCTTTATTACGTTGGAATCACCCAGAACTCGGTCTAATCATGCCTCAAAAGTTTATGGGTGCTGCTGAAGAATCTGGTCTACTGATTCCGATTGAACGTTGGATTGTTGAAGCTGTATGCAGACAGCTAAAATCTTGGCGAGAAAATTCTAGTTTTGCATCTGATGTTGGTATCAGCATTAATATTCCCAGCCAGACAATTTTGCAAAATAGTTTAGTCAAACATTTGAGTTATAACCTAGAGAAAAACAATCTCGATCCAAAATTAATCTCTTTAGAAATATCAGAGTATCTGCTGGGAGAAAATCCTCAAACTGCCATGAATATTCTACCTCAATTGAAACGATTGGGGATTCAATTGCAAATTGATAACTTTGGTAGGGTTGCCTCTTTATACGGTCGCGTACAGCCCAACTTACTATATAGAGAATTCGACCGCGTTAAAATAGATCGTCATTTAATGTCACGTATCGAACAAGAGAATCTAGCTTGGGAAGTGTTACAGGACATTGTAATTGATATTGAAAATTATGGCTTAGAAATTACTGCTACTGGTATCGAAAATATACCTCAACTCAACAAAGTTAAAGCTATTTTATGCGAGTATGGTCAAGGATATTATCTCAAACAACCTTTGAGTAGTAACGAAGTACTAAAACTTATGGCAGGCAAAAGTCAGGCTATATTTAAAAAAACTAACTAGAAGTGCCATACTCTTTAGTAGACTATCAATAAAGTAATTTTCCAACCAATTAAAGCTTGAATTTTAGGAGGTATAAAATGTCTAGAAAGCCCAAGTTTTGCATAATTACTAGTCAAAGGAGTGGTTCTACTTGGTTAAGTAGATTACTAGGAAGTTACCCTCAAATCAGAATGCTTAAAGGAGATCCTTTATGGGTAGATCCTAGTGAATACGATAATGATTTACCTCGTTATTGCAATTATAAAAAAACTACAAAAGTACCCCGTCCTTGGTCTTTATTTAACTATTTTGAGCTTTTTGAAAATTACGAAAACGAATCCCACGATCTTTTGGGATTTAAGGTCATGCATAATCATATTAAACGTAACCCAGATTTTTTAATTAGATTATTAACAGATAATTATAAAGTTATTCATTTAACCAGAAGAAACCACCTGGATTTGATAATTTCTTCTGAAGTAGGTAACCAATATAAGGTTTATCGTGTAAAAAAAACTGATGTCAAAAATAGACCAGTAACTTTAGATGCTTCTTCGATCCTTCAAACATTTGATTTTCTAGAAAGAGTATATAAATACTCGGAACTATTTCTAAAATTTGCTCCTGTTCCTTGTCTGGAAGTACATTATGAAACTTTAGCTGCAAATCGAGATGAAACTTTGAGCGAGATTGCTGACTTTTTAGAAATCGAGAATAATTCAGCATTATTCCAAACTGATTTGGTGAAAGTAAACAATGGCTCTTACGAAGACAAGATTTCTAATTACGAAGAAGTAGCACAAGTTATTAAAGAATCTAAGTATGCTTATCTTTTATCTAACTAGTTTTAAATCTTAAATAATTTTATTTGTAGCAATCTTTGACTCGAAATATATTTTTAGTTAAAGATTAAAATCATTAAATGATTTGAAGTTTGGCTTTAATGGCAGAAAGAATTGTTTGATTTTCAAGTCTTCAATGGGAATAATAAGTTTCAACAGCTAAAAATAAACCACTAATTGTCTTAAATATATATATTTTTTGTCTAGTTTGCCATGGATTCCCTATAACTAACTAAAATAGTCAATGCTCAAAGTAATTACCGAGAAAATCCAACTATTTTTTACGTCAAAAGGAGAAAAAAATAGCCTTAAAAACAAATTAATTAAAGGTGCTGCTGGTTCTTTAGGATTAAAAGTTTCTTCCAGTATATTAAGTTTTGTAATGAGCCTTGTCTTCGCTCGTTTTTTAGGAAGAGTAGGACTAGGAACTTATTCTTATGCCAATACCTGGGCTAAGTTATTAGCTATTCCCGCAGCATTGGGTCTAGACCAACTTATGATCCGTGAAATTGCCATCTATCGTAACAAGGCAAAGTATGGTTTGATGGGGGGAATATTAAGATGGTCTAATATAATTGTCACGAGTTGTAGTGTGTGCTTAGTTATTCTTGCGATAATAGCAGCTTGGCAATTACAGGGAAAATCTAATCCAGAACTTACTTGGGCTGTAGCATTGGCAATGGTTACAGTTCCCATCATTTCCTTAAGAAGTTTGCGAATGGGAGCAATGAAGGGATTGCATAAAGTTGTCTTGGGACAAACACCAGACTCTCTTTTTTCTCCTCTGATTATTATTTCTTTGACCACCGCAGCTTATTTCATCTTAAGCGATCGCTTTAGTGTTTTTTGGGTTCTGGGAATTAAGATTTTTGCTTCAATTATAACTTTTGTCATTGGTACGAGATGGCTTTTGAAATCTCTACCTAAAGAAGTTAAGACTGTAGCTCCAGAATACAACAGTAAAAAATGGTTGGCTGACGCCTTGCCGTTTATGTTTTTAGGTACATCACAATTACTCAACTCGCGGATCGACATTCTCATGTTGGGTTCGATTAGAGGTGTAGAAGCAGTAGGTATCTATGCAGTACTTTTAGGCATCACCAAATTGAATATGTTCGTCCATCAAGCAGCAAACAGTGCTCTTGCACCTAATATTGCCACTCTTTATTCTGAAGGCAAAATTAGACAATTAGAAAGAGTGATACAAAAAAGTGCTATCTCTGTATTCTTAGTATCATTAATAATCGGCGGAACAATTATGCTATTGGGAGATCGATTCCTGTCAATTTTTGGGGAAGAATTTTTACCAGGTCGTACCGCCTTGAATATTCTTATTTTAGGGCCAGTTTTTACCTCTTTTACTGGTGCGGTAGGCTTACTTCTTAATATGACGGGAAACCAAAATTATACTGCTTTTGCAGTAGGAACTAGCGCGATTTTAAATATAATTCTCAATTCACTATTAATTCCGCTTTGGGGTATAAATGGAGCAGCAACAGCAACTACTACTAGCTTTATAGTTATCAATATTATGAAAGTTATATTTGTTAAGCGAAAATTAGGAATCTCTCTATATTCCTTTAGAAATAAGAGAAATTCTTAATAAAACTGAATTATCTAATTAATTTACAGAATAAAAAAATAGCTATGAAATTGCCTAATTTAATCCTTGCCGGTGCGCCCAAAGCAGGAAGTAGTTCTCTATTTCATTGGCTTGCTGCCCATCCAGAAGTATACGGCACTCCTGTCAAAGAGACTTTTTATTTTATCGATAAAGATAGTTCTCTCTTCCGCCCAGAAGCTAATTACAACCTTCATGGTATTGAAGGTTACGAAGCTTTTTTTCCCCATTGCCCTGAAGATAGCAAAATTATTTTAGAAGCAACTCCTCATTATATTTATCAAAAAACTGCTTTAGATTTTTTTGCTGATTGTAAAATACAGCCTCATGTAGTCTTTCTTCTGCGCAAGCCTTCTAAGAGAATATTTTCTTCCTTTAGTTTTGCTCAAAATAATTTAGCTCGCTTGGATGCTAATTTAACTTTTGAACGAATAACAGATTTATTATTAGATGAAACGGGCGAATTAATCCAAAAATTAGACTATCCTGAAGGTGATTTTATTTATGATTGGTTGAAGAGCCAATTACCTAATAATTGTTACTATAATTTCATTTCTCGTTGGGCAGAGCGTTTCCCTCAAGAGAAAATACATATTATCTTATTTGAAGAAATGGTTGCTAACCCTCAAGCAACTATGATTAAATTAGCTGATAGTATTGGTATTAATAGCAATTTTTACCAAAATTTTTATTTTGAAAAAAGGACTAAAACTATTGCAATTAAAAATAGATTTACTCATCAACTATTGCTGAAATTTGCTCCTTTATTAGGTACAAGCAAAATTAGAGAGTCACTAAAATCTCTTTATTTTAAACTTAATACTACTCCACCAAAACCAGCAACTAAAAATTCTTTAGAACGTTTAGATACTTATTTTGAACCTTACAATCAAAAATTGTCAGAAGCTTTTAACTTGAATTTAAAAGTCTGGAAATAAAAAGCAAAATGTCTTGTGGATCGAGAAACTTAGCTGAATAGATTAGATTTAAAAAAAATTTATATTCATGATAAACTGATACTTAATTTTAAGTATCAAAAATCAAGAATAAAACTAGTCATGAAAACGAAGCCTAAATTTTGCGTGATTACTACTCAAAGAAGTGGTTCCACTTGGTTAAAGGATTTATTAGATAGTCACTCTCAAATCAAAATGTTTGGCGAGCTCTTTTTATGGCGTAAGGTTAAAAGAAAGAAGCAGAATCAAGTTTTTCCTAGATATTACGATTATTATCACTCTGGTTTTAATTTACGTCCTTTTTCTTTGTTCAATTATCTCAATCTTTTAGAAACTTATCAAGAAGAACCTTACGATACAATTGGATTTAAGATGATGTATAACCACATTTTACATAATCCAGAATTTTTGTTCAAAATTATCAAAGATAGATATAAAGTTATTCATTTAGCGAGACGCAATCATTTAGATGTTGTGATTTCTAGAACTGTAGGTAAAAAACAGGGCATATTTCACGTACGTAATTCGACTTCTAAGATTAATCCAGTAACTTTAAATACTTCTTCTTTAATTATGACTTTCAATCTATATGAAACAATGTATAGAGTCACCAAAGCTACATTAAATATTCTTCCTTTAGATGTTTTAGAAATAACCTATCAATCATTGAAAAACGATCGCGAAAAAACTTTAAGTGAAATAACTGACTTTTTGGGAGTAGGAAGTGTAACAAATAATTACGAAAGTAAATATAAAAAAGTTAACGTTGGTTCTTATCGCGAAAAAATTGCTAATTATGACGAAGTTTTTGAGATTTTAAAGTCTAGTAAATATGCCAAACTAATTGAAAATTAACTTAGGATATTTCTTAAAAAAGTACTTTTTTATAAGCATAATCTAATTCAATTGACTGTCTAAAAAGTAAAATGTAGTTGATTAGCTATCTCCCAAACTAAACTCCATCCATTTTTACTTAGTTGATGACTTTTGGCTAGAAGTATTTTAAGAGAGGCATTTGAGTTTTGCGTTCTCACTACAATTGACGATCTAGTGAAACGCTTGTACCGAAAATAATAGCTCTCCAAGACTTTAGTAACAAAAAGTGTAATATATCAAACTAGAGTCAAGTTTATAAATTTTATCTAACACTAGTTACAAGTAGTTTTTAACGAGCTAAAATTTATCTGTAAAAACTATTTGTATATTGATTTCGCAATAAGATAATTATTATTATCGAGATAATTCCAAGAATGAATAAACCTAATTTTTTTATTGCTGGTGCGCCTAAGTGTGGCACTACAGCTTTGAGCGAGTATTTAAGAGATAATCCTAATGTTTTCATTAGCGAACCAAAAGAACCTCATTACTTTACTTTCGATTTTGAAGGATATCGCGTTACTAAAACTTGGTCAGAATATAGTAGTTTATTTGCTGAAAGTACTTCTAACGAAATAGCAATTGGAGAAGGGTCGGTATTTTATCTTTGCTCCAAAGTAGCACTGCAAAAAATTTATGAATACGATTCTCAGGCAAAAATCATTGTTATGCTACGCAACCCAGTAGATATGGTTTATTCGTTTCATTCTCAATTAGTATTTACTGCTGATGAAAATGAGCAAGATTTTGAAACAGCTTGGAGACTACAAGCCGTTCGCCAACAAGGCAAAAAAATTCCCCCTCAATGTCGCGAACCTTTTTTTTTACAATATGCTCAGATGGGTAAACTAGGGGAACAAGTTGCGAGATTAAAAACAGTTTTTCCTGCAAAACAAATCAAAATAATTTTCTTTGAAGACTTCGTTAAATCTACTAAAAAGGTTTATGACGAAGTTTTGGAATTTTTGGGCGTACCCAACGACAACCGCACAGAATTTATTAGAATTAATGAAAATAAAAGCCACAAACTAGGAGTATTAGGTAATTTTACGGCTAAACCTCCTGCTACATTAACTAGTATAGTTTTAAAAGTCAGAGATATTTTAGGTATTAAGGAATTAGGGATCCTCAATAAAATTCGTTCTGTGAATACAAAAGTAGAAGCTCGTCAGCCTCTATCTAATGAGTTGCGCGAAGAAATGATTGCTGAATTTACTTCTGATATTCACAAACTATCTCAGCTAGTAGATCGAGACTTGAGTCATTGGCTAATAGCAAAAACCCCAAGCAAATAAGCACAAAAGATTAGTTATTTCTATTTTTTTTGAGATACTTTATGGCAGAGAATAAAGATTTTTTCTTTAAAGCATATTTTTTCCGCATATCTAAAAATTTTACCAGGCGAGAAAAATTCAACTTAAATAATATTTTATAGATCGTTAATTTGACAATAATGAGTAGCTTGATTCGGTCAACCAATAAACCAAAAACGGGTTTTCTAATTTACTATCAATGTTTTTTGGCAGTAGCAGTAATTTTCGTTTTTTTTAGTAGTCTTCCTGGGATTTTAAGTGCTTATGGAAAGGGAA
>NZ_JBZNBU010000048.1:0-31589 GCF_058530065.1 Waterburya sp.
TGACTTCGTATCTCAAGAATTGAGAGCGGCAGAAGATCCCGAGTTTGAAACTTTCTACACCAAAAACATCTTGCTCAATGAAGGTCTCAGAGCATGGATGGCAACTCAAGACCAACCACATCAAAACTTTGAATTCCCAGAGGAGGTACTACCACGTGGTAACGCTCTCTAATCCTGCTGGCGGCGCAGGTCGCGATCTACCATCCACAGGCTTTGCTTGGTGGGCTGGTAACGCTCGTTTGATCGATTTATCTGGTAAGCTCTTGGGCGCGCACGTTGCTCATGCTGGCTTAATCGTATTCTGGACTGGTGCGATGACTATTTTTGAAGTCGCCCACTATGTCCCCGAAAAGCCCATGTACGAACAGGGCATGATTCTAATTCCTCACCTAGCTACTCTAGGTTGGGGTGTAGGACCTGGTGGTGAAGTAATCAGCACCTATCCTTACTTTGTAGTTGGTGTATTGCACCTAATCTCTTCCGCAGTTCTCGGTTTGGGCGGTATTTATCACGCTCTACGCGGACCTGAAAAACTAGAAGAATATTCTAATTTCTTCAGCCAAGATTGGAAAGACAAAAACCAAATGACTAACATCATTGGTTACCACCTAATTCTTCTAGGACTTGGTGCTTTCCTTCTAGTATTCAAAGCCATGTTCTTTGGCGGTGTATATGACACTTGGGCTCCTGGTGGTGGTGACGTTCGTGTGATTAGCAACCCCACATTGAACCCTGCCACAATTTTTGGCTATCTAACTTCTGCTCCTTTTGGTGGCGAAGGTTGGATTATTGGTGTCAATAACATGGAAGATATCATCGGCGGTCATATTTGGATCGGTTTGATCTGTATTTCTGGTGGTATTTGGCACATTTTAACCAAGCCTTTCGCTTGGGCGCGTCGTGCTTTGATCTGGAATGGTGAAGCATACCTTTCCTACAGTATTGGTGCTGTGTCCTTGATGTCTTTCATCGCTTCTTGTTACATCTGGTTCAATAACACTGCTTACCCCAGTGAATTTTATGGTCCTACCAACGCAGAAGCATCTCAAGCACAAGCATTTACTTTCCTAGCTCGCGACCAACAAATGGGTGCGAACATCGGTTCTTCTCAAGGTCCTACTGGTCTTGGTAAATACTTGATGCGTTCTCCTACTGGTGAAATCATTCTTGGTGGAGAAACTATGCGCTTTTGGGATTTCCGCGGTCCTTGGTTAGAACCCATGCGCGGTCCTAACGGTATCGACCTAGACAAAATCCGTAATGACATTCAGCCTTGGCAATTACGTCGTGCTGCTGAGTACATGACTCACGCTCCTAATGCTTCGATCAACTCTGTTGGTGGTATCATTACTGAGTCCAACTCCTTCAACTTCGTAAACATCCGTCAGTGGTTGGCTGCATTCCAGTTTGTTATGGCTTTCTTCTTCCTCGTAGGTCATTTATGGCACGCAGGTAGAGCTAGAGCAGCTGCTGGCGGTTTTGAAAAAGGTATCGAACGCGAAACCGAACCTACATTATTTATGCCTGACCTAGACTAATTATTCGTTTCATTAGACTAATTTAGGACTTGATAATTTAGCTAAGCCTCTACTTTCTAGTAGGGGCTTATTTATTAGAACAGAAACTAATAAACTTTAATCTGTTACTTTTTTAACGAAAAAGGTTTCATAATATAAACGAGCCTCTGCTAAATGCTAAAAGCTTATTTCTCAGAAAGCTACTGATGATCAGCTTTTTTTGAATTAAATCAATTGTAAATACGTTTTATATAATGCCAGATTTAGACAAAATTGCCAGTCAGTTAGACAGTCCCAATTCTAAAGATCGTTTATTAGCTCTTACTTCGCTGCGAGAAGTTGCACCAGAAGATGCCGTACCATTAATCAAAAAAGTGCTAAATGACGAAATACTTCCAGTACGTTCGATGGCAGTATTTGCCTTGGGAGTTAAACCAACACCCGAATGTTTCCCATTATTGATCGAGCTTTTAGAAAGCGACCCAGATTATGGCATAAGAGCAGATGCAGCAGGTGCTTTGGGGTATCTAAATGATATTAGGGCGTTTGAACATTTAACCAGAGCTTTTTATGAGGATACTAATTGGCTAGTTAGATTTAGCGCAGCAGTATCTTTGGGCAATTTGCAAGACATCCGCGCTAAAGAACTTCTGATGGAGGCTCTAGATAGCGACGAAGTTATTTTACAGCAGGCTGCGATCGCAGCTTTAGGAGAAATTAAAGCAGTGGAAGCAGTAGAGAAAATTTTGACTTTTGCTAACTCTGATGATTGGCTAATTCGCCAAAGGCTTGCCGAGGCATTAGGAAAATTAGACACAGAAAAAAGTGTTTCCGCGCTTAAATTTTTAGCTAAAGACGTTCACCCTCAAGTTAAAGAAGCTGCCAGACTATCTTTAACTAGTTTGGGACAAAATATTTAACGAGCCGAAGATATTGCTCATTTTGGCAAATACTAGCTAGTTAAATAGGATAAACTTGCAAATATTGATAAAAACTTTATTTTTAAATACAAAAGAGGAGAAAAAAATTGAATAGTCAATCTCAAAATAGCTGGCAGCCTTTACTAGGTGGTATTATTGCTGCTTTGGTAGTTCTGCTAAGTTTCAATTCATTTGTGATTCTCAATCCAGGTCAAGCAGGAGTATTGAGCGTATTGGGAAAAGCTAAAGATGGAGTTTTACTAGAAGGAATTCATCTTCGTCCCCCTTTAATTTCTAATGTCGATATTTACGACTTAACAGTACAAAAATTTGAAGTACCTGCGGAAAGCTCGACTAAAGATTTACAAGATCTTAAAGCCAGCTTTGCCATCAACTTTAGGCTGGATCCAATTCAAGTGGTAGAAATTCGTCGTAAACAGGGTACTTTACAAAATATTGTCTCTAAAATTATCGCTCCTCAAACTCAAGAATCTTTTAAAATTGCTGCTGCCAAAAGAACGGTAGAAGAAGCTATTACCAAGAGAAACGAACTCAAAGAAGATTTTGATAATGCTTTAAGCGAACGCTTGAATAAATATGGGATTATTGTTTTGGATACTAGCGTAGTCGATTTAAGTTTTTCTCCTGAATTTGCCAGAGCGGTAGAAGAAACACAAATTGCCGAACAAAAGTCTCAACGAGCAGTTTACATTGCTAGAGAAGCCGAACAACAAGCTCAGGCAGATATTAACCGAGCTAAAGGTAAAGCCGAAGCTCAAAGACTCTTGGCAGAAACTTTAAGAGCCCAAGGAGGAGAACTAGTATTGCAAAAAGAAGCAATCGAAGCTTGGCGAGAAGGTGGCGCGCAAATGCCCAAAGTATTAGTTACTGGGGGAGATTCCCAAGGAGGAGTTCCTTTCTTATTTAATTTAGGGGATATGCAGTAAACCTATTTTTACTAGTTAATTAAATCCACAAAAAAGGGAGACAAGATTGGAAAATTGTCTCCCTTTTGATCAAGATTGTTAGTCAATCGAGTCAATCAACTTAACCCGCAGAAGCCAGTAGTCCTAAATCTTCGCACAAGCTATTTAATTCGGATAGATATTCTCGATCTAATTGATTGGCAACGCCATCCCAACTAAATTTATCTTCTACTCTTTTTCTGGCTTGTATGCCTAATTTTTTTTGCCACTGAGAATCTGACAAAATAGAATCGATCGCATTAGCAAAAGCTGTTTCGTCTTGAGGGGGTACGAGTAATCCAGTTTTGCCATTTGCGATGGAAAACTTGAGTCCCCCTACCTTAGAAGCTACTACAGGAGTGCGAGAAGCCATTGCTTCGATCGCAACCAAGCCAAAAGGTTCGTAGTGACTGGGGACAACGCAAACATCAGCAGCAGCGTAATAGTAAGCTAAGTCTTCGTGACGGACTTTACCTGCAAAAGTAGTAATCTCTTCAATTCCCAATTCTTCGACAATACTGGCAATACGTTCTTGTTCTATGCCGTCTTTTTCTCCAGGAGTATAACCCCCAGCAATAATTAATTCTAGGTTATCGTGACGTTTTACTTTTTCCGTGGCGACTGCTCTAACTAGGGTTTCAATACCCTTGCGTTGGTCAAAACGTCCTGCATACATGACCACTTTTGCTTCTGACTCAATACCAATTTTGGCTCTCCCTTCAAAGCGATCTGCGCTACCAAAACAGTCAATATTCGTACCACAAGGAATTACTGTAATGTTGCCTTTTTTCGATACGAGCGATCGCATATGTTCTCTTTCTTGAGGAGAAGTAGCAATAATTCTATCTGCTGTTTCTAAACACTGCCTTTCTATTTTCAGACGAGTTCTAGCAATTAAAGGGATAGCATCAATCGCGCTATATTTTACCGCCCCCAAAGAATGGTAGGTATGCAAGTGTTTTACAGTTTGAAACTTTTTTAACTCCATGCCCACCCAGGCAGAAAGCCAATAGTTAGTGTGGACTATGGGATAAATGGTTTTTTGGCTAGCTTGAAAATCTAAAAAAGCTTGTACAAATTCTGGCAGATAGTTAAATATTTTTTGCCTCGGAATGAATTTTTGAGGTCCTGCGGTCAGACGTATCGTTCGACAATTTGGGCTGTGGCGTACGATTTCGGCTTGTTTGGTATTGCTGCGACGAGTAAACATATCTACTTCCCAACCTTGACGGGCTAGTGCCTCTCCCACCTCTTTGACATAGACATTCTGACCGCCCGCTTCTTCTTGTCCAATGTCTATAGCAGGATCTCCATGAACGGAGATTAAAGCAACTTTTCCTCTACTTTTGGATAACATGACTGGAGTCGTTATTTTTATTAATTAAACTATATGGTTTAGTGCGATAAAACCATTCTACAAACGCGCTCTAAAAAGTGCATCTCTCTTCCGTTATAAATCTAAAGTCAGAGTATTTTGGGTAATTTTAAGTTTTGCTTAATAATTATAAAGAAAAAGTAAATACAATATATGAGCTATGGTTTTTCAATAGATAAAGCTCAATTAATTATTAGCTAAATATCTATTATTCTTGTCTAAAGTGCCTTTAAAGTCAAAAATAGATTGTTTTTACTAGCTAAAAGATAAAATAAATAGTTTTTAGAAAACAATAAACAATAACTTTTAGTATATTATTTTGATAAAATCAAATCTTTGGGGTAATCTAGAGCTACAATCTAATTTTGTTACTACTGTTACTTTAACTCGAACTGTTGGAGTAATAATCACCCAATGTTTTTGTGTTCCTGGGAATACTTGAAAGCTTTTTTGATGGGATAGAACGAAATAATGTCGCGAGCGGTTTGGGTTGAAAATTCAAAGCGATCGCCATAAATAAGGCGATCGCTTTATTGAAATCTTATCTATCTTTTACTATTACGATGTTGCGCTCGATAAAATACAACTATATAAGTAGCTCCACCTCAATAAATGAGATACTAGAAAACTAGGATCGCAACGAGAATGCCTTGCCCTCTGTTTCCTGTTTTCTATTCCCTGTCCTCATTATTTGACGTTTAGTGATATACTCTACACGCCTTCACTACGCGATAGGCGGTAGCTTCTCTAAGACCAAAACAGTCGTCGAGCATTTTATAATAAAGCGACTGCATCAAGAAGTAGAACGACTTATTATCTTTTTCCAGTAGAACCGAAGCCACCAGAGCCTCTAGAACTATCGTCTAACTCTGTTACCACAGTTATTTTGGCTTGAATAACAGGAGCGATAACCATCTGGGCAATTTTCATTCCTGGCAATACTTGAAAGGTTTTTTTTCCGTGATTGATTAAAATAATGCCGATCTCTCCTCGGTATCCAGAATCGATCGTCCCAGGAGAATTTAAAACTGTTAAAGAATGCTTTAATGCCAAACCACTACGAGGGCGTATTTGAGCTTCTGTATTTAGGGGAAGGGCGATTGCGATTCCCGTTTTTACCAATTTGGTTTCTCCAGGCAATATTTCAACCTCATTCACTGCAAAAAGGTCTAATCCCGCATCTCCTGGATGGGCATAGTGAGGAACTATTGCTGCTTCGTGGAGTTTAATAATTTCCAGATTCACGCTCGTTGACTCAATCAAACTATTCGGGTAAATTACTAAATACTTTTCTGACGGACTGTTGAGCTTTCGATTCTAGTAGCTGCCAGTCTATTTCCCCCAGATCGTCAATCAATCTAGTGTCTATATCTACAGGATATGCCGTCTCGTCTTCGTGACTAAAAATATGTTGAATTGGTTCGTACTTCTGAAAACAAACTTGATAACATAATTCCCAAATATCAATTTCTATTCTGCGATCGCCACTACTAAGACAAAGATGGTAGCCAGGAATTGGTGCGGTAACTTCTCGATAAGTTCCTTTCCATTGGGATGATTCTAATTCCTTACGAATATTATCTATTACTCGTAGTAATGATGGTTGCATCAGCATTTGAGCTTGTTCCCAAGCAACAGTAGTCTTGAAAGTTGGTTTCATGAGAATGTCATTCAAAACATTATAAGCAGCACCATTCAGTATTGCTCTGCTTTGGCACTGCTTATGATATTAGTTTTCTGCTATATTTAAGGTCTTTATATTGGCTGACCTCATTTAATCTGTAAGTATAATCTCAGGTATTTTGCCCGATTCATTATTTCGTAATATTTTCTTTATATTTAGCCAAGTCAAGAGTTGTTACTTTTTATTACGCGATCGCGATTGGTATTTAAGGATACCCCTAGAAATTGAGAAAGCCATATTTCAAAATCTCTAATTGGGTGAGAACGAACCGCAACTAAAGGATCGACCATTGGTTCGACTAAAATAGTAAACATTCCTAAACGATTTCCCGCCAAAACATCGGTAAATAGACGATCTCCAACCATAGCCACCTTATCTACAGATAAATTCATTGCTGTGGCTGCTTCTCTCAATTTACGACGAGAAGGCTTTTTAGCAGCAGAAATAAAGGGTAAATCAACAGAACGAGCAATATTTCCAATACGAGTATGACTGATATTATTGCTTACCAACCAAATTGGGGTAGTTTGCTTGATTTCAGCAATCCATTGTCGCAGTTGAGCGGAAGTTTCTTTTTGTTTGAAAGGGACAAGGGTTTCATCTACATCTAAAATCAGACCCTCAATATTGTGTTCTAGAAGCGTTTGAGGCGTTAAGTCGAAAATAGTTCCGCCCAGAACTAGATTTGGTTGTAGTAAGGGGATCGTTGTCATGATATAAAAAAAGAACACAATAAATTATTGCTTATCGGTGACTATATTACCCACTAAAGCGATCGTTTAGCTTAGTATTCTGTTAAGCTATCAAAGCTTATTGATAATCAGTTTCAAATAAATCTTCATAACTGATTAAGTTCTGTGTACTGGAGACGACGAAACATGAAGAAAAGATATATTGTTAAAATAAGTAAAGAAATTGAAATAATAAAATAAACTGTTAGAACTATGGGTCGTATTGGAGTTTTATTACTCAATCTGGGTGGGCCAGACAAGATAGAGGATGTTCGTCCTTTTTTATATAATTTGTTTTCCGATCCAGAAATTATCAGATTGCCCGTCAAAGCGTTACAAAAACCTTTAGCTTGGCTAATTTCCACTTTAAGGGCTAAAAAATCCGAAGACAATTATTTAGAGATTGGCGGAGGTTCTCCTCTAAGAGAAATAACCGAAGCTCAAGGAAAAGCCCTCGAAGCCAAGCTTAAGGAAATGGGGCAAGATGTCAAAATCTATATTGGAATGCGCTACTGGCATCCTTTTACAGAAGAAGCGATCGCTAGAATCAAAAACGATGGCATTAAAGAGGTGGTTATTTTACCTCTATATCCTCAGTTTTCCATTAGCACTAGCGGTTCTAGTTTTAGAGTTCTGGAAGAAATATGGGGGACAGACGAAGAATTAAAAGAGATTGACTACACTCTAATTCCTTCTTGGTACGACCATCTTGGTTACTTGCGATCGATGGCAGATCTAATTAAGCAAGAACTGGACAAATTCCCCGAACCTGAAAAAGCTCACGTTTTTTTTAGCGCCCACGGCGTTCCCGTAAGCTATGTAGAAGAGGCTGGAGACCCCTATCAGAAAGAGATTGAAGAATGTACTCGTCTGATTATGGAAAATTTAGGACGACCCAACCGTTATACTTTGGCATATCAAAGTAAAGTTGGCCCTGTAGATTGGTTACAGCCCTATACAGATGATGCTTTAAAAGAATTAGGCGAACAAGGAATAAAAGATTTAGCCGTTGTACCCATCAGTTTTGTTTCCGAACATATTGAAACACTACAAGAAATCGATATGGAATACCGAGAAGTTGCAGAGGAAGCAGGAATTGAAAATTTCCATCGCGTACCCGCCTTAAACGTCCATCCTGGTTTTATCGATTCTTTAGCCAATTTAGTTGTCGAATCTCTTGATAACAAGCCTTGTACTTTTGCAGAAGTTACTCATCCCAAAGAGAACATGAAAATGTATCCTCAAGAAAAATGGCAATGGGGCTTAACTACTGCGGCAGAAGTTTGGAACGGTCGTTTGGCAATGATTGGTTTCTTCGGTCTGTTGATTGAATTATTAAGCGGTACTGGTCCATTACATATGGTTGGTATTCTTTAAGTTAATTGCGCTTTTTTATAATTATTCTGGTGAAGTAGGGAAAAGGGCATAAGAGAAGAAAAGGGCATAAGAGAAAAGTTAAAGGTTTTAATTTCTTTGCAAACCTAAAATTATTAGATTGGATAAAAAAAGATTCATCAACAATTGCGATGAATCTTTTTTATTTATCTATATATCAGTAACTTATGGCTATAGCAACTATGCTGTAGCTAGTTCGGGTTGAGGACGTTTGCTGTGGCGAATACCTTCAATAGCCTCGGCATAGTCGGGTGCTTTAAATACCGCAGAACCAGCTACGATCGCATTTGCACCAGCTTCTAATACCTGCCAAGTATTGTTGGGTTTCAGTCCGCCATCAACTTCGATCCAAGGATCTAAACCTTTGTCGTCGCACATTTTACGCAAAGCAGCAACTTTGTCTACCATTTCAGCAATAAAGCTTTGACCGCCAAAGCCAGGGTTAACGCTCATGATCAAAATCAAGTCGCAAAGAGGCAATACGTGTTCGATCAAAGATAGAGGAGTCCCAGGATTTAAGACAACACCTGCTTGTTTGCCCAATTCACGGATTTGACCTAAAGTACGGTGTAAGTGAGGGGAAGCATTGTGTTCTGCATGAACGGAGATGATATCTGCACCAGCTTTAGCAAATTCTTCGACATACTTTTCTGGTTCGACGATCATCAAATGTACGTCCAAAGGCTTTGTAGTTAGAGGACGAACTGCCTTGACAATCATCGGGCCAATAGTGATGTTGGGAACGAATCTACCGTCCATAACATCAATGTGAATCCAATCTGCACCAGCTTTGTCTACAGCTTTAATTTCTTCACCCAAACGGCTAAAATCTGCGGATAAAATTGAAGGGGATATAACAGTTTTTTTGTTAGTCATAAATCTTATTGCTCTAATATTTTGTATCGAGTTTAACAAAATCTTATCTATTTAATAATAAGATATCATGTTTTTATATTCTGATAACTGCGATCGCTTGGGAAATATTTGATTTTCACAGTTCGTTTTTCAATAACCAAGATGCAAAATAAAAGTATCGATTTAATCTTGAGCTTATAAAAGTACTCAGTTGTTGGCGAAGGAGTAATTTTAAATAATTGTTGTTGGGTTAGATTTGTTGCCGATCTTCTGTTGCATATTTTTTAGCTCAAGCAATAAAATGTCATGAATTAAAGAGAATTGCTAGATAGACATAGATTGTCAGCAAGTAGCTTTGTTTAACAAAACTAATATATTTTATTGCCTGAGTTTATCAATCTATTTTGAATTATTAATCTAAAAGCAAAATAGCAGCTAAAGCATTAATTTAAAATTCAACTTGTGCCAAACGTTTCTGTAACATCCCTGGAAAAGCTGCATAATATTTAGCATTTAAAGGAGAAGGATGAGGTAAGGGTAATAAATCGATCGCCTTGGACTGACTAATACCCGATTCGTCTGTGGCAGTAAGGTTTACAGTAATTTTTTGTTCGTAACGGGTACTTTCTTGACTAAAAAAATCATTGATTTCTCCTTTACCACCATAGGGGGCAAACCACTTAAATGCTTCCGTACCCAAAGTAATAATTTGATCCCCTTGCCAATGAAAAACAAATAATCGTTCGATGAAGGGACGAAATCTTTTTTTGACTTTCATCAAATAGGCTTTATTTCCTGGTGGCTTATAAGGAACAGTATTAGATAATAAAACTCGTTCGATAGTGGTATCATCTAAATCTTTACGACTAGGAGCTTTTTGTTGGTAAATAGAATAATAAAAACCCTTTCTCACCATTGTTCCCGAAGCACCAATCAAAGGCTGACGAGCAATAACTTCATCTTTACCCAAATCCCGTCCAAAAAAACACAGAGGACTTTGTAAGTTTCCTGCATAAAGAATCGGTTTAGTCGGTTCGAGATTAGCAGATTTATAAACGGGTATATCTATCGGAAATTCTTCTCGTTGTGCTTCTTGTTGCACTTGTTTGATTAAAGTTTCGATATCGGGCATGGGAGATTAAAAAATTAATGATTAATAAGTCAACTCATATTCGGTGAATTGCAATTATCTCATTTTTCGACGGTTAAAAAATTAACTACTATAAAAATTAAATGAATAATTTATGAGTAATAATCAAGGAAATAGCGTAATTTTTATTCATCCCGATGGTGCAAGTCCTTCCCACTATGCAGCAGGACGTTTGGTGTCGGTAGGTACTGACGGTAGGCTAAATTGGGATGAAATGACCAAAGCAGGAGTATATTTAGGACACCTAGACGACCAAATTGTCTCCACATCAAATGGCGGGGCTGTGGTTCATGCTTTTGGGATTAAGTCTTATGCAGGAAGCTATGGTTTAGATGAAGAGGGCAACCCCTATACTTCCCTTTCGGGACAAGAAGGTACAACCATTATGGAAGAGGCGATCGCTGCTGGCAAAGCTACCGCAGTGATTAATTCGGGGTTTATTGCCGAACCTGGTACGGGAGTTTTTTTAGCGGATGCCGAAAGTAGACAAGATGTCACTGGCATTACTGCCGAAATTGTCGAGTCTGGGGTTAATGTAATTCTGGGTGGTGGCGAAATCCATTATCTACCCCAAGGAACAGTAGGACGTTTTGGGAAAGAGGGCACTCGCGAAGATGGACGTAACTTGATTGAAGAAGCGGAAGAATTGCGCTACACCGTTGTTTATACCTTAGAAGAATTAGAAAACCTACCTGCAAATACGGAAAAGGTCTTGGGGATATTTGCCGCAAAAGACACCTATAATGACATTCCCGAAACAGCCTTACAAGAATCAGGTTTTGTCGATGAAGAGGGTAATTTAATTTACTATGGACAGCCAGGGAATGACAACCCTCCTACCGTAGCCCAGATGCTAGAAGCAACTTTGGGCTTAAATATTTTTAAGGACAACGACAATGGGATGTTTATTGTCCTCGAAGAAGAAGGCACTGATAACTTTGGTAATAATAATAATGCGGTTGGGACAATTGAAGCTGTTTTGCGGGCAGATAAAGCGATCGGCGTAGCACAAGACTATATTGATAATGTTAATCCCGATACTCTTTTAATTACTGCTGCTGATAGCGATGGGGGCGGTTTGGAAGTAAGTAATGTACCCGAAGATGTCAAGACAGTACGTCAGACAAAAATCCAACCACCTTTTGCAACCAAAATTCCCCTAGACGGTAGGACTGGTAACAATACCACACCCTTTACTACGGGCGCGCCTGATGCTGATGGCGATCGCTTTAATTTTGGTGTGGCTTGGGCGGGAAACCCAGATTTTGCTGGGAGTATTGTTGCTAAAACCTACGGTTTAAATGCCGAAGAATTACCCGCTACGGTGGATAATACTGCCATCTACCGTTTGATGTACCAAACTTTATTCGATGAAGAATTAGCACCCCCAAAAGGAATTTTTGGGGACATTCCTACCCCACCAGAACCCACTCAAGATACAGGTAATGTAATCTTTATTCATCCCGATGGCACCAGCCCTTCCCATTATGCTGCTGCCCGCTTGGCTGAGGTGGGTACAGATGGCAGATTGAACTGGGATTTAATGACCGATGCGGGAGTATATCTAGGTCATTTAGACGACAGAATTGTTGCCACATCTAATGGTGGTGCGGTAGCCCATGCCTATGGCATCAAACCCCATGCAGGAAGTTATGGTTTGAATGAAGAGGGCAATCCCTACATTTCTCTTTCGGGGCAGGCAGGTACGACCATTATGGAAGAGGCGATCGCCACAGGTAAGCCTACTGCGGTAATTAATTCGGGATTTATTGCCGAACCTGGTACGGGGGTATTTTTAGCAGATGTGGAGAACCGTCGCCAAGTAACGGAAATTACTGCCGAAATTGTCGAGTCTGGGGCAGATGTGATTCTGGGCGGGGGAGAAATCCATTATCTACCTGTAGGTACGGTAGGACGCTTTGGAGAAGAGGGAATTCGGGAAGACGGACGTAACTTAATTGCCGAAGCGGTCGAATTGGGCTACACCATCGTTTATAATCGCGAAGAGTTGGAAAACCTGCCTGCTGATACCGATAACCTTATCGGTATTTTTGCAGCGGAAGATACCTATAACTATAAAGATGAAGCGACTTTAGTGGAAGAAGGGTTTGTCGATGAAAATGGCGAACTAGTTCTATACGGACAACCAGGAAACGAAAATCCCCCTACTGTTGCCGAAATGTTAGAGACAACTTTAGGTTTAGACAAATTTGTCAATGGGGAAGATGGCTTTTTGATCGTCCTAGAAGAAGAAGGTTCGGACAACTTCTCCAATAATAATAATGGCGTGGGGGCGATCGAATCGACTCTACGGGCTGATGATGCCATTGGCGTAGCACTGGATTTTGTCGATGATGTCGATCCTAATACTCTAGTTCTTACTGCTGCTGATAGTGATGCGGGGGGGTTGGAAGTAATCGATGTAAATGAAGGTAGGGAAACCGTCGGTAATATTCGGGTACAGTCAGAATTAGTCTCTTTTGGTGATGATGCCGATGGCATTAAATACCCTTTAGATGGTACGACAGGTAATAATACCGTACCTTTTACCACGGGTGCGCCCGATGCCAATGGGGATAACTTTGAATATGGTATCGCTTATGTTAGTACTAGGGACGTTGCAGGTAGCATTGTTGCTAAAGGATACGGTCTAAACTCCAATTTGATTGAAGATACTGTAGACAATACCGATATATATCGCATCATGTATCAAACCCTATTTGGGATGACTGCTGAATCGGCAGCAGAAAAAGATACGGCTATTTTAAATAAGGGCGATCGCCTTGTCGGCGAAGATGGCGGAAATAAGGCGATCGCAGGAGGTGAAGGCACAAATCAATTTGGGCTTGCTAATACCACTTTTCCCAAATTAGCTAATATCATACCGATTTTGAGTCTGGAGTTGATGTTATTGGCATTGCTGGCTTGGGTATCGGTTTCGAGGAATTAAGTATTACCGATCGCAATGGTGATGCTTTAATCGCTGTGGAGGATAATCAGTTAGGCATCTTGTCAAAGATAAATGCTGGTGATTTGATTAATTAAAACTGCATATCCTCTTTTGTCGAGAAATAAGTATCCACAGAACAACACGAGACAGGATACTAAAAATGAAACTCTTTAAAACAGCGATCGCTTCCACAATTTTAGCTGTTACTGCTATTACTGTTGTTAGCGAACCCATACCAGCACAACAAGGATATAGCGTAACAGGTCAGTGGCAATGTTCGATGAATAGCAGAAGAGTTGATGGGAGTAGTAGTAATTTAGGTAACTCGATAGACGAATTTGTCATTAACTTTCATCCCGATGGCTCTTTTCAGAGTCAAGGTGTCTATTACGCACAGGTAATAGGCTATCAAGAACCTTATACAGCACAAGGTAGATGGGAACTGCAACAAGAAAGAGGACACTATGGATTAATCGCTCAGGGAACACAACATTTTCAAACCCAACAACGACCTTTTTATTTAGCAGCAATTCCTAATACGCAAAACACAATGACTTTTAATGCAGTGCTTCCAATAGGAACTCAAATGGCAATTATGTGTCAAAGATAGTATTTTAATTAACTTATAACCAACCGTGATAAGTATTAGATTAAAACCTGTTTAAAATCCGAAAATATCCCATGACTTTAATTTATCAATATCCTCCTTTAACGACTGGTCGTTTAATTAAACGCTACAAAAGATTTCTGGCAGATATTGAGTTAGACACGGGAGAGATAATTACGGCTCACTGTCCCAATACAGGTCCGATGACGGGTATATATATCCCAGATCGAGAGGTACGAGTCTCAACAAGCGATAATCCCAAACGCAAACTAGCTTATACCTGGGAAATGATTAAACTAGATTCTACTTGGGTGGGAACTAATACTGCTATTCCCAATAGAGTCGTGAAGTTAGCTTTGGAAAAAAATCTGTTTCCCGAACTCGCAGGAAGATATAGTCAAGTGCGCTCGGAAGTCCGTTATGGTAAGGATCAAAAAAGTCGCATCGATTTTTTATTGTCGGGAGAAGCTAACCAAAAGCCAATTTATCTAGAAGTCAAAAGCGTTACCCTCAGCCAAGGAAAATTAGCTTTGTTTCCCGATACCATAACTACCAGAGGACAAAAACACCTACAAGAACTAACCAACCTAATGCCAAACAGTGAGGCAGTAATGCTCTATTTCATCAATCGTGGAGATTGCGATCGCTTTGCCCCCAGCGATAGTTGCGATCGCCTTTACGGAGAATTGCTACGTCAAGCCGTTACCGCAGGAGTGGAAGTATTGCCCTATCGGTTTGAAATTACTCCCGAAGGAATTAATTTTATTGGTAAAGCAGAATTTTTAACTCAAGAGCCAATAAATAATAGTAAAAAGTGATTTTATCCGATCACCAAATTACTTTTTCTCACAAGTACTTTTTGGATTTAAAGGTTATAAAGGTCGTTTTATGACTCTTAAATTTTGGTGTGAGAATAATGAAAACTAGTCGTTCGAGTATTTATACTTGGGGTTCGTTGTTGGGATTGAGTATTTTAGCTTGGGGAAACAATACATTAGCTCAAGCGATCGATCCAGAAATAAATCTAGAATATCTAGAAAGCGATCACCTGGAACAAATTACTAATGTCAATCAATTACAAGATGTCTCCCCTACAGATTGGTCTTATGAGGCTTTAAGATCTTTAGTCGATCGTTATGGATGTATCTCAGGTTTTCCCGATGGCACTTTTAAAGGCGATCGCCCTTTATCTCGATATGAGTTTGCTGCGGGGTTGAATTCTTGTCTCAATCAGATCGAACGTTTGATTGCATCGTCTGAGAATGTTGGGGATGAAGATCTTCAGGCGATCGCCAGTTTAACTCAAGAATTTGAAACAGAATTGGCTACCATTAGCGGTAGAGTAGATGCAGTCGAGAGTCGCACCGCAGTTTTAGAAGACAGTCAATTTTCTACTACCACCAAACTAAAAGGACAGGCAGTATTTTCCTTAACCAGTGCTTTTGGCGAAGATCGAGCAGTTCCTTTTAATGCCGTTGCAGGATCGGCAGGAGAAGTTGAAGACGAGGTAGTATTTGACACCAAACTAAGGCTGAATTTCAACACTAGCTTTACAGGCAAAGATTTACTCAAAGTACGCCTCGATAGCATCAATGCAACTCGTTTTGGCAACGCAGTGACGGGAACAAATATGACTCGCTTGGCTTTCGATCGCCCTTTAAATGGTGACGTGAGAATTGGGAAGCTATTTTATCGTTTTAATCCTACCAAGAAACTCAGATTTACCATCGATGCTACCAGAGGACGTTATAACGCCAATGTCTCCGATAACTTTAATAAACTGTTTGCCAACCCCGTGAAAGGTTCGATTTCCAACTTTGGACGGTTCAACCCTATTTATGCTCAAGGTGCGGGGGGAAGTGGCGTAACTGCTATTTATAAGTTTAGCGATGCGATCGCTTTTAACGCGGGTTATTTAGCTCGAAATGCTAACAACCCCACTGAAGAAAACGGACTGTTTGATGGTTCTTTTGCTGCTTTGGCACAAATCGATCTTAAACCGACTGAAACCCTCAATTTTGGTTTAACTTACGTTAGGGCTTATTATCCTGCGGGTGGAGCTTTTGTGACTGCGGGTACTGGTAGTAGGTTAGCTAACGCACCCTTCGGCAATATCGATACTAGTGCCAATCATTTTGGCTTGCAAACTAGTCTTAAATTCAAACCTTTAGTTCTTTCTGGTTGGGCAGGATATACCATCGCGCAATCCCAAGAAGATGGGGCTGGAGTTGCTTCTGGGGATGAAGCTCAAGTTTTAAACTGGGCTGTTAGCTTGGCTTTTCCCGATCTGGGAGGAGAAGGAAATGTTGGGGGGATTATCGTCGGACAACAACCTCGTGTCATCGATAACGATACGGGAGTAGAAGAAGATGATGCTAACTGGCACATCCAGGCACAGTATAGATATAAATTGGGTAAAGGTATTTCTCTCAATCCTGGTTTGATCGCGATCGTCAATCCTGAAAATAACAGCGAAAACGATACGGTATATGTAGCAACTCTCAGAACTATTTTTGAATTTTAATTGCTAGGTAGTGTGGGCAATGCCCACGCTACAAAATATTGGTTATTAGCTTTGAAAAAAGCGATCGCTTTAAACGCTATGATTATCTTAGAAGAAAAAGCGATCGAATAGTTTTCATGTCTAATTTACCCCCTCTCAACAACGATACAATCTGGGCAATTCTCAAAGAAGAATTAGACGATCTGACGGTTAATAAATTGGTTTGGCATTATTTAGGCTATCGGTTCGATGAAACTACCCAAACTTGGGACAATAGCACAACTATAGACGACTGGGCTGAAAAATTTCCCGAACCCCCAGATTTTATCGCCAATCGTCCCCCTACAGTAAAACTGACTCGCTCTATTCCTAAAGAAAATAAGCAATTATTAAAAGAAAAACTCGGTTTCAAAGGCTACAAGATAGGTGAATTTACTCCCCGACATACTCGTCGTGCAACTATGGCAAGTTGGCTCTTGAGTTATATGGAATCCCCAATAAGGTTAATTATTCCTGATGATTAGATAATTGTTCGTTTTCACTCTTAATGTCTTTCTGAATTTCCTCGATTACAGCATTGCTTTTTTGTGTCGATTGCTTAATTTTCTGCTTTTGCTTGGTGGCTAAGGGCGCAGTTTCCACAGTGCGATCGATCTGATTTATTTCTTCTTGAGCTTTATGCAAAGCCGAATTAACAGCTAATTTGTATTGAGCAATTTCTACTTGATAGTTAGTGGCACGAAGTAAAGATAGTCCCGCACAAAACAAAAATGACCCCGCACCAAAACAAAGACAGAATAAAGCTAAAGGATGAATATAAATAACTCGCTTTACCGCTGCAATTATCTCCGCCAATTCCGCACCGCGATCAACTAGTTTTTGTAGCTTCATCTAGATGATGTTTGATTATTGTAACCTTGCCCAAACGGGCTTTATCTTTGTTTTCAGAATACATTTGGTGACACCAATTCGACACCAATTGATTCCTAATTACATCTAGAAATATTAAAGACTACCAAACTTTCTTCTTAAAAAGCTTGACCAAACCACGAAATCTCGTTACTATATTTGAGTTGGTTTAAAAACTAACTAAGCTGCGGATGTCGTATAGTGGTAATACCTTAGCCTTCCAAGCTAAAGCTAGGGGTTCGATTCCCCTCATCCGCTCTAATAATTATAGCAACGGTTTAAGCCTATCTGAGTTGGATACAAAACCAGGTTGATATACATTATGTCCTTGATTTGCCCCTGATGAAAGTTTCTAGTATTAACTTCATCTAAACTTTTTTGTGTTGATAAGACTGGCTTTACGCTCTGTTCTTTTAACATTTCCCATAGCAGAATGACTTATATTGAAAAATCTTCCTATTGCTCTGTGTATAAATCCTTTTTCAATAAGTTATAGTATTTTTTTATCTGAGTTTGTTAGCATTGCTTTGCGTAACTCTACCTAATAAGTATGAGCAGTATTTGTACTGTCTAAAGTCTATTCCAAGTTGTTTGGGTTGTCATGGATTTTACAACCATTAAGATGATTCACTTTTGGATTTTATTTGTTTGTAAAATTGTATTATTCGACTTCCTCCTTTACTCTATTAAAAATCTTTATACATTCTAAATGTTGTTCAACTTGGAGGTATTTTTTTTGGTTGTATTTTTTGTTACAAACAGCCTCTAAAGGAGAGACTGTAACGTTTTTTTAAGCATCGTAAAAATAAATTTTAGTCGAAAAAGCTTTATATTAATACAAAAGACTGACCTATATGGCTGGTAACAGACTATCTAAGTTTTGAGAAGAGTATAGAAAATATGTATTTTCATGTTACTCAACAAGACAACTATCATCGATAATATAGCTAGATTTGATCGATTTCAATTTAATAAAACAATTTAAAATTTTTGCTATCACTTAATAGTTAATTTATTTGGGCAAGATAGCTACTCAAAATTAGTGGATAAGATCCAGCAAAAAATCAACAATGAAACATAGAACAAAAGTCAATTTAAGAAAATTAGAACTACTTTTTGAAACTACAATTTGGAATTTTCGTTTTTTTATTCTTGCTCCTGTAATCTTTAGTTTATTAAGTGCTTTACGTTTAATTATGATTGGCACTATTGATATTTGGGCTGGTTTGACTTTAGCCTTAGATCCTAAAGATCCAGAAGGTGAAATTACGATTAAGACAGTAGCCTATATTATCGGCGGAGTAGATTATTATTTAATTGGTATTGTTTTATTGATTTTTGCTTTTGGTATCTACGAATTATTCATTTCAGAAATTGAAATAAAATATCAAGATAATTCTAGTATTTTACAGAGTAACAGCTTAGAAGAATTAAAAGGCAAATTAGTTAATGTAATTGTAGTAGCGTTGATAGTTAGTCTTTTTAAACAAACGCTGAGTATTGAAATCGGTAAACTCAGCGATATTATTTACATATCTATGGCAATTCTACTGATTTCGATTAGCCAATATTTATTACATCTCAGCCATACTAAATCTACTCATCATTCCAATGAACAGGATGATTCTACACCAACCATTGAACATTGACCCATAATCGTGTCTCAAGGAGCAATGTGGCTTAAGGATTGGCGTTGGTAGTAAAATCATCAACTATATTTTAGATAGATCGGTTTTTTCCGTAGACCAAATGAATAAAACAGGTTGTAATAGGGGAATGCTAAATGTAGCTCAAGCAAGAAACAATTAGGAGTTGTCAATACAATGAACGAAGTTGTTTTTACAAAAGCATTCCTATTCGATCTGCTAGAAGTTGCCGATAGTATCAGCAAAAAAGCTCTTGAAGAAATACAAGTTATTAAAGAGCAAATTCAATTGAGGAATGTCGGTAAAGTAAAAAATTCTGATATTTTGTATCGACGAGTCAAACATAATTATCGTTTATTTTATACTAATGCGGATAATACCGTGCGGTTTTTGCGACTCAATCGTCGTGCAGAAGACACCTATGCACCAGAGGAAATTGCTAGGCTCAAACATCATGCTCGCAATGGGATCGATCGCGATCTGGTTTTGGAAGAGTTGGATTTGAACGAATTATTTTTGCAACGAGTAAAACAGCTAGATTGCAATTCTAAAGATTTGGCAGTTAGTAAAAGTTTATTCGATCGGCGTATTTTAACTAGATTAAAAATTCCTCAACAATATTGGCAGGAAATATTAAATTTGACCGATGAAAACGATGTTTTAGAGTTGAATATTCCCGAAGAATATCTTAATATTTTGCTCGATAGTTTATTTTCTCCTAATACGAGAGAAGCTTTAGAAACAGAAAATTCTTATCAGTCCGATTTGAAAACACTTCAAGATCTAACTGAAGGCAAATATGAAATAGACCGCTTTTTACAAACATTTTTAAATTTAGACCGCAAGCAAAAAGAATATTGTCGCTTAAACATTGATAAAAGCGATCGTCGCTGTATTTTAATTAAAGGTGCTGCGGGAACTGGTAAGAGTTTAATTGCTTTTCATCGAGTTAAATATCTGATAGAAAAATATCCTCAACGCCAGATTTTATTTGCTACTCATAGTAAAACCTTAGTAGATTATAGTAAAAGGATTTTAACTTTAATTCTGGATGGCGATCCTAGCACTAAAAATGTCGATATTTGCACTCCCGATGCCATTGCTATCAAGCAATATCGTAGTAAGTATGGTATCCCTCAAATAGCACCCCGTCCCTGGCAAAAGGAGATCTTAAAAAAAGCAATTCAGCTATTAAGTAGCAAAATCAATATTAATATTAAAAGAAAATTAGACTCTCTAGGTTATGAATATATTTTAGATGAGTTTATCAAGGTTATTGAAGCTAGGGAAATAAAAGATTTAAAAACTTATAAACTAGTAAAACGTAAAGGACAAAGATTTAGTTTACAAACTAGTCATCGTAAGGCAATTTGGCAAATATATAAAGAATGGAAAAAAATCCTGCAACAAGACTACAAACTACAAATTCAAGAATGGGTCAATCAAGAGGCATTTAAAATAGTTCAAGCCCAAAAAATTAAACTATATGACTATATTATTGTTGATGAAGTACAGGATTTATCTCCTGTAGCCTTAAAAATTTTGATTGCGATCACTCGTTCTTATTCTGGTATTTATTTGACGGCAGATACTTCTCAGTCGTTATATCAGAAGTTATTTAGTTTTAAATATATTATGGAAAGTAAAAGCTTTCCCAATCTAACCAGCCAAGAAAAAGTGCTGCGCAAAAACCATCGCAATACAGAATCGATTTCCAAAGCTTGTATATCTATCTTGCCTAGAAAAGTCGAAGACGACTTTATTGATAGTAAAACTCTATTATTTGATAATAATCGAGAGTTAGGAATCAAACCTAAATTACTATTAACCGATCGCCCCGATCTAATTTTCAAAACCATTAAACATTTCTTTGAAGATCTAGAAGATAAATATCATATCTCCCGCTACGAAGGAGCAATTTTATCTAACGATTTTGACGACAATATTAAAGAATTTGTTTTAGGATTAAATAATAATAATATTATTTCCGAACATATTACCAGTAAAGCGATCACTCGAAAAAATAGCATTAAACCAAAAGCAATTCAGGTAATGAATATTTATGCAGCCAAAGGTTTAGAGTTTCCTTTTGTATGTCTAATAAACTTTTCTCAAGAAAAACTACCTAAATCATTGCCTAATAGTACCTCAGAAAAAGAAAAGCAAGAGTTTAAATTTCAACAACAAAGATTATTTTATGTTGCTTGTACTAGAGCTAGCAAATCTTTATTAGTTATTGGTTCAAAAGCCGAACCATCAGAATTTGTCTCGTTACTAGACGATTGCTATTGGGACAAGGAGGAGATTTAAAATTAATGTCAGAAATCTATCTTCGAGATTTACTAGCTTCTAATCAAGCTACGGATTTATTAGCTGCTAGCAAGAGATTAGTTAGAGAACCCAATACAAAATTAAACTGTACTGGAGTCAGCAATTTATCGCGCAAACAATTTAAACAACTATTTTCACAAATTCCTGCCAAAAACATTAGAACTGAAATTAATTACTATCTCAATATCGATACTATTGATGAAGAATTGCTAGGAATTTTGGCAACCTATATAGAATCTAATTTAGTAGAAATTAAACCTAAATATCCTCCAATTAAAAATATTGCTTTGACTATAGTTATAGGAATTTTAACTAGCGGAATTATTGTCTCTAATTTATATTATCAACAAAATCAGCAAGCCACTATTACTAATAATAAGGTAGGTCATTCTAAAACGCATCAATATAAACTAAAAACTAAATCTTTGACTATCGGTATTTTAGGCGATGTTGAAAAATACGAACCATTAATTAGCTACTTAGAATCCAAACTAAATAAAAGAGTCAAAATAACTCTAGATGGCTACGAAAATATACCCGAACGCCTGGCAAGCGATCGCATTCAACTCAAACAATGGGATTTAGTATTCGCACCATCTCCCACAGTCTCTCTGGCAGCAGAAGATAATAATTACCATCCTATAGCTAGAATATATCCCGATCGCCCTCCTTACTATCAATCTGTTCTATTTGTTAGAAAAGATAGCCAAATAGAATCTATGGATAATATTACTCCTGCAACTAAAATTGCTTTGGGGAATGATGATTCTGCATCTAGTTTTTATCTACCCCTTTACTATTTATATGGAGAAAAACTACATATATATCGCAATTATCGGGCATCAAAAATCAAGGAAATGGTCAAAAATGGTCGGGTCGATATTGGCGTAGGGATATGGAATGAAACAATTGAAAAAAAAGATTTAGACAATAATTTTCGGATTATTTTACAAACAATGGATATTCCTAGAGGTAGAGTTTATCTATCTCCTTCCCTAGCAAAAAAAGATAGCCAAATTTTAACCACATTATTAAATAATGCTCCTCAAACAGTTACCAATAAAGATAAAGCTAATTATGGCGACTCTAATACACCAATTGATTATACAGACTATAGAGAAGTAATAAAAAGTGTTGAACAAACAATTACCTGTGCCGATTTTACGGTAAATCCTGTAAACTTATACTGCCCTCCAAGACTGCAATATTTAGAATTAATTGGCAAAATTCAAGATTGGAAAAGCCAAAATAATCACTATAGCTTAACTATTGTCGATCGCGATCGTCACAAACATAAAGTTTATCTAGATAAAAAGATAGCGATTGAGATAGTCGGTCAAGACAACCCGATCTACCTCAAAAACAAAAAAGTTAAAATCAAATATGTCCCCTTAAAAAGCGATCGCCATATTGTTATTAAAAATCCCCTGCAACTCAAAATTTTACCCCAATAGTAGGGGCGGTTCGCGAACCGCCCCTACTACTATTACTACCTACCTACTCCTCATCCTTCTTTCATCTTCTTAATATATTCTCTTTGTCGGCGACGATCTTCTTGACGGGCTTTTTTCTCTGGAGTGAGGCTGTCATAACAGTAAGGACAGGAAATATAAGGTTCATACTGAGGAGACTGCTTTTCTGCTTCAGAAATAGGGTGTCCACAAGCATAACAAAGGTCGTGACTGCCCAATTCTAAACCTTCTTTCACTGCTACCCTGTCGTCAAAGACAAAACATTCTCCTTCCCACATACTTTCTTCGGGGGAGACATTTTCTAAATATTTGAGAATACCTCCCTTGAGGTGATATACCTCTTTAAATCCTTGAGAAAGCATATAAGAAGAGGCTTTTTCACAACGAATTCCCCCAGTACAAAACATTGCCACCTTGGGATGTTTTTCTGGGTCGAGATTGTCTTGAATATATTCAGGGAATTCCCGAAAAGATTCGGTATTGGGATTTTTTGCCCGCTTGAAGCTGCCAATCCCTACTTCATAATCATTTCTAGTATCGATGACTACTACTTCAGGATCGCTAATAATTTGATTCCAATCATGAGGATCGACATAAGTACCTACCTGTTGATTGGGGTTAACTTCGGGTATTCCCAAAGTAACTATTTCCGTTTTAATTTTTACTTTCATGCGGACAAAAGGAGGTTTGTTAGAAGTCGATTCCTTATGTTCTAAGTCTGCCAAACCTTCTAAGTTGCGAAGACTATCTAAAACTTGGGAAATAGCTGTTTTACTGCCAGCGATCGTGCCATTAATTCCTTCTTTTGCCAAGATAATCGTACCATTAATACCATTTTCTCGGCACAAACCCAGAATATGCGCTTTTTTAGCTTCTAGGTCTGATATAGTAACAAATTTATAAAAAGTAGCAATCAGATAATTCATGGAACATTGAGCATTGAACGTTCGGTATTTAAGAAGAGGGAAATTTTTTCTCGTTTACTTCCATAGTAAATTCTTGCACTGCATTACTAATTACTTGTCTCAGGTTGACATAAGATTTAGCAAAGGGAGGCTGTCTTTGAGATAAACCCAAAAAGTCGGCAGTCACTAAGACTTGTCCATCACATTGATTTCCCGCACCAATACCAATAGTGGGAATAGAGAGTTTTGAGGTAATTATCGCTGCCAGATCTGAGGGTATATGTTCGAGAATAATGGCAAAAGCCCCCGAACGCTCCAGGGCAATGGCGCGATCGATAATTAAATTGGCTTCTTTTTCTGTTTTCCCTTGTTGTTTGTAGCCCAATACGCGAAAAGATTGGGGAGTCAAACCCACGTGACCCATTACAGGAATACCGATAGCAGTCAACTCTTTGACTATCTCCAACATCTTTGGCTGTCCGCCTTCGATCTTAACGGCAGATGCCCCTGTTTCCTTGAGAACTCTTCCTGCTGCTTCCATAGCTTTTTCGAGGCTAACCTGATAGCTCATAAAAGGCAAATCGCAAACTATTAAAGCTCTTTTGACTCCGCGACATACTGCTTTAGCGTGGTGAATAGTCTCGTCTAGGGTTAGGGGAAGAGTACTTTCATAACCCAAACCGACCATTGCTAGAGAATCCCCTACTAAGATCAGATCGACTCCTGCCTCATCTAAGATCTGCGCCAAGCTATAATCCCAGGCTGTTAGGGAAACGATCGCTCGTCCTGTTTGTTTCCATTTGGTTAATTGTTGTATTGTTACTGCCATTACGATCTAAGCCGATCTGATAAATTTGCTTTGCTATTGTCTCATTGTAGAGTAGTGATGGCAGTTATAAACTACAGACTCAAAAGCGCAAGCCATTATAGGTTATAGGTTATAGGTTATAGCCCTTCGGGTTCGGGTGCGTTCCCTTGCGGAAAAGTGCGGTCTTGGGGGTCTCCCCCATGAGGAGGCACGGACTCGGAGCTTGCATCCGAGTATGGAGTGCCGTCAACTTTTTCAAGACGCGCCTTACGGCGATATTATGCCCTTGTGGTACGCGGTGAAGCAGTCCGTTGCGGAGGTTTCCGAGGGGCTGTGGTCGGAGGTTGCCTCCGACCTTTATACGCCCCGTTCCGTTGTAGGAACTGCTGAACCCGAAGGGGGTCACCCTCAGTTATAGGTTATAGGTTATCGATTATCAATCGCGGTCTTTAATACTTTGGTAGCGATAAAAATTGAGCATATCTAACAGAATACCAACAATACTAACTGTAATTCCTAAAGTAATCATTCCTTGTATTGGTTTGCCATTACCAAATACAGCTAGAAAATCCGCAATACAAGATATCATGCGATCGCTCAACTCCCAAAAACCTGGAACATAACCCACAATCACCAAAGTTGCGATCGCACCACCAATTAAAACTACTGGAGCGATAAAACTGACAAAAGCTGCGAGAAATAGGGAAACAAATATATTGGACACAATTTCTAAATAGTTACTACATTGAAAATTGTTAGCCAAATAAGAACGAAACTAAAACGTTCCTATTTATTTATTACGATATAAGTAAATTTTAACTTTATCGAATAATTTTAAAAATCTTAAATAACCACAAATAAACTTGGTGAATATTAATTGCTTTGGGAGCAACTAATTGATGAAAAATAAAGATTTTAGTTAAGAAACATATCAACATTGTAAATTATAGATTTCTGATTTATTATTTTCTGTCAAACTTAATTATTCTATTAATTAAGGAGTAATACTTTGCCCTGGAAACGTTCTGAAAACCGTCAAGCCGATCGATTACGCCCTCATAAATTTCAACTAGATTTTATTGAAAATCCTTTATCTTCTGTCATTGTCGAATGCGGCAAAACTAAAGTTTTGTGTACTGTTAGTATTGAAGATCGGGTGCCTAGATTCTTATTAAATAGCGGTCGAGGTTGGCTGACAGCAGAATATAGAATGTTACCAGGAGCGACTAATACCCGTCATTCACGAGAATTGATGAAGCTTTCAGGACGCACTCAAGAAATTCAAAGACTGATCGGGCGTAGTTTGCGGGCGGCAATAAATCTTCAAGGTTTTGGAGAAAAGACTATTACTATCGATGCGGATGTCTTACAAGCAGATGCGGGGACTCGTACCGCTTCCATTACAGGGGGATATGTAGCCTTGGCTCGTGGTATCAACAAGTTGATTGCCACAGGAGAGTTAAAAACATCGCCACCCTTAGAGCCAGTAGCAGCAATTTCTGTCGGCTTAATTGAAGGAGAAGCCTTTTTAGACCTTGATTATCCTGAAGATGTAGCTGCGGATGTAGACTTAAATGTAGTGATGAACGGTAAATTAGAGTTAATTGAAATTCAAGGTACGGCAGAAGCAAATAGTATGACGCGATCGCAATTAAACGCGATGTTGGATTTAGCTGAGAAAGGTATTGCCCAATTGTTAGAAGCGCAACAAAAAGTTTTAATTTAATTATTAATTAAATAATTCAAATACCTGACGGCAAAATAACTTCAACTGTTTTTCTGCTTCTTCTGCTGGTTTGCATTGACCGACACACTGCCAATTATCAATGGTGGAAAATTTCCAAGCCTGACCGATATAACTAAAGCCACAAGTTTCTACGCCAATAAATTTTTCTCGTTCTTCAGTTGGGTCTTTATAAAATCTAATTTGGACTAGAATGCTATTACTTTGATAGCGTCTACTCCAACCAGGAAAGTGAAAGCCAATGTCAATCGAATCTGGATCGACTAACTCGCGAGTGTCTGGATCGTTTTGCCAAGGTTTGAGATCGGCTTTGGCATCGGGAAATTGAGTTTTAAACAAAGTGACAGTAGAAGCAATTTTAGTTGCGGTATTTAAACCCTTGGCTCTTTCCGATGCGTTCACGATCTATCTCCCTTTGACACCTATTTAGACATTCGTTTATATAAGGATAAGTCAGCTTTTCTTTTTATATAAAGAAATTTGTCTGTTTTGCTACGTTTTTTCTGAAATTTTAACAAACCCTCAACAAAAGAACTACTTAAAACCATTAGATAATTATTGATGTTCGTTAATATAAGATTGCAATTGAGCGATCGCCTTATCTTCTTGACCCAACACCCAACGAGAAAAACGCCTAGCTAATACGGGAGCAAAAACTAGGGTGCTAGTAAAACCCGAGAAAAGATAAATTCCCTTACGGTTGGCTATATTTCCCACCAAGGCGATCGCTTGATGATTAAATGCCACCAGACAATTGTGACAAGTGCCAGGAATATCTTCTAGGAGGGGTAAAACATGACTAACTTGTTGGCGAATTTCTGTCTCGGCAGTGAAAGGATTGAGTTTGGCTTGGGGATTGGGAGCGATCGCGCTAATTTGACCCAGACAAATGCTACCGTCTTTAAACTGGATTGCCCCAGGATCTAAAATTGCTGTTGGTGCTTCGTTGTAGGGAGGGTTCCAAGCATCATCATTTAGTTCTTTGGCTTTGGCTTCGAGAATAAATCTTTGCTGTACGGCGGGCATGACTATCGTACCCAATTCCAACTCTACAGGAGGAGTCATAATTAATTGGGCGTGGGTAAAATACTGCTCGATTTTGATATTTGCTTGTTGTAATAGCGATCGCGATAGTCCCCCCGCACAAACAACAGTATTGGCAGCGTGAAAAACATTATTTTGAGTTTGCACTCCGATTACTGCTTCTCCTTGGAATAGGAAATTAATAACGCGTTCGCCAACTATCTTTCCGCCATTGCGTTGAAAAGCTCGAAGATAGGCATCAGTAGTTTTTTGAGGATGAATGTGTCCGTGAGGCAGTTTTAATGCCCCAGAGATAGCATTAGGATTGAGTAATGGCTCTAAAACACAAGCTTCGTTAACGCTCAACAATTCGGGGAGAATAGCAAAGCGATTATAATTTTGGGCGATCGCTTCGGGGTCATCTTCTCGATCTACGGTGAGAACTAAATCCAGATCGCGAAATTCTGTATCTGCGTCTAATTCTTCAGACAGATTGCGATGTAATGCTATGCCTTCTCCTCCCAAAGTGCGGGTTAATTTATCTGTCCCCGACCAATAAGCCAAGCCACCATAACTATAAACAGTGGCATTATTGGGAGTTAGATCTTTCTCCACGATTAAGACCTTTAATCCTTGCTGGCTTAATTCATATGCCAAACAAGCACCAGTTATTCCCGCACCAATCACAATCCAGTCGTATATCATTTAACAGTTAACATTGAGCATTTATCAATGAATACCTAACTACTTATTATTTAACTTTACCTTTGCTTGTTGCCACAAAGCTTCTAACTGATTAATATCGTATTCATTTAAAGGACGCTCGGCGAATTTTTCCATCATTGCCAAACGCTGAATAAACCGCTGATTAGTTCCCTGCAAACCATCAAAAGGACTGAGATCGTACCAACGGGCGATATTGATAATGGTAAATAACAAATCTCCCAATTCCTCTTCTTGGTGGATTTTATTATCTGTCTCCAAAGCTTCTTGAAACTCTGCCAACTCCTCTTCAAACTTTTCCCATACCCCCGCAGCGTTTTCCCATTCAAAACCCGCAGCAGCAGCTTTCTGAGAAATTTTCATCCCTGCCATCAAAGGAGGCAAACTGCGAGCGTAGCGTTTTAACTTACGACTGAGTAATTTTGCCTCTTCGGGGGTTTCTCCTTTTTCCTGTGCCTTAATTTGCTCCCAATTCTGATTTACTTCACTAGCACTATTAACCTTAACGTCGCCAAATACATGGGGATGACGACGAATCAATTTTTCACTAATCCCTTCTGCCACTTCTTTGAGGGTAAAGTCCCCTGATTCGCTGGCAATTTGGGTTTGTAAAACCACCTGTAACAACAAATCCCCCAACTCTTCCGCGAGCGCATCTTTGTCCCCCGATTGAATCGCATCAACTACTTCATAAGCTTCTTCAATTACATAGGGAATCAAGCTTTCTGGGGTTTGCGCTAAATCCCAAGGACAACCAACATCGGGCGATCGCAATTGTGCCACTACTGAGATCAAACGCTCCAAGGCATCTAAAATAGAGCGATCTATTGTTTTAGGAGAATTCATAAATATTAGTTATTATTTGTTAGTTATTAGTTAAATTTCGTCCACCAAGCCAAACCATAAGACTGAATTGGCTCGTTAAATTGATGGCGAAAGTAAACGCGGATTTTATAGCGTCCTGTAGTTGGTATGGGACAAAATATATGTTCTGTACTATCTTCGGAGGTCGAAGAAGAACAAACATTACGCATATTACTTTCCTCATTGAGAGGAATTAAATAAACATCCAAATTATTCAAACCGCGATCGCGAAAAGTTTCCCCCTCATCATATTGTTGATTGCGATTAAAATCATTGAGAGTGACCAAGCGATCCCATACCAAAGTGATCGCTGCATGACTCCCTGCTGACAAAGGTTGTTCTAAAATATATTCTCGATAGCCATAGGCAGGTACTCGATTGTAATCCCAACCAATAGCTCCAACAGGTTTTTGTTTCTGAGCTTGTCCCGCGCTAAATTGTTGATAAGCGCGCCAGACATTGAGATGACCAGTACCCATTTGGATATCTAAGGAAATGCGGGGATTTTCATAGGCATCGGAATCAAACCAATTATGGTTTTTTTCGCCCCAGATAGTTCGCTCCATACCCAACAGCATACCGTCTCCCGAATCGGCTATTTTATCGGCAGAATTGAGCAAAACTGCTTTCATTACTTCATGGCGGCGAGAATCTAGACTCCAATTAGGATCGGAAGTTGAATTCTGGTTCTGTTTTTGAGAACGCAACCTGCGATCGCCATATTCCTGTAATAAGGCTACAGCACCAGTAATATGAGGGGCAGCAAAACTAGTTCCGCTAACTTGTTCTAATTGATTTTTTTGATTGTAGACAGAGATTCGCCCTCCAGGGGCAAGCAAACTAACCGCTCGTCTAATGCCATAATTAATTTCTTTTTTAATCAAACTCCGTCCGATGCCGACGGGGAGATCGCTCAAATTGGCAAAATCGACTTTATCAAACTCTCCATTTCTTTTGGTAGTGTATGCCGTGACGATCCCGTTAAAATTATCTGTAGGAATCGGTATTCCTCCAGTACCTTGGTTGCCTGCGATCGCATACAAAACATTATCCTGACGCGCCAACCAATCAATACAAGAAGTCAACAAGGCTTTTCCATCCAAACGAGGTTCGTCTCTTTCGTCTCGTTCTAAAGATTCCCCAAAACTAAAATTAATCGCTCTGACATCGCCACTATTTTGCCTGGCAATATGTTGTGTAGCCAGACATTCTTGGGCTTGTCCTCCTTCGCTTAAAGATCCCACCGCCGAAGCATATAATTTTGCCATTGGTGCGATCCCCTGGAGAAACTTATCTCTCGCAATCATTACTCCTGCAACCATACTGGCATGATCGTCTACATTTTTATCGGCAACAGAAGGACGATCTCGATAAAAAACTGCCCTGGGAGAAATAACTTTTAAATCGTTCGCTGCCTTATCCTTACCAGGCTTTACGGGACGACCCACCTCTACTTGACCGATCCCAATTTTGCGTCCCAAGAGATTGTACGGTTTGTTATGCAGACGACGAGCGTTAACCCCTTTTTCCCCTAAAGAATCATTCAATGCTCCCACGGGAGCGATCGCAGTTACAACGATTCCCAGACCAATTAATAATTTTAGTTTTATATTCATCCTTACCCGCACAGGAACAGTCGGTTTTCTGTACTTTAATTAGTAATTACCGTATTTATTATTACAAACACTTGCCGAAATACTGTATTATAAGTTAAAAGTATGTCAGGTTAATCTGCACTCCTTCAGGCTAAGACTAAAGTTTGTGTAGCCAAACAGAAAGCCAGACCCTAATAAACTATTCAACCAACATATCATAGTAGACAAAGTTGAGCCTATGACAAAGCAAGTTGCGCATCCAATGATGAAATTGCAACGCCAAGTATCTTCCTTGGTACAATCTAAAATTGTCGCTCCGAGCGATCGCATCGGTAAAATAGCCCTACTTTTGGGCAATGATTGGTCTTATTGGAAAAATGAATTACTAGATTTTGATTTCTCTGCCCAAGATTCAATTCAAGAGTTATTAGACGTAGAAGATTGGGACGAAGACTAATTAAATCCCAGTAAGAATATTAAAACTAAAGACAGTTAGCCAGAGCTTCAGATAATTCTTTAGCTGTTTGATAGCGATCTCTAGGTTCTGGCTGACAAGCAATATTTAGCACTTCCCCTAAATTAGCGGGCAAGTTAGGAATACTGTCGATGTTAAATTCAAACTTATTACTCTGATAGCGATAATATTGCATCGGTGCGTTACCAGTCAGCAAGAAAATAATCGTCGTACAGATACCATAAATATCTGATTGTGGACAAGGTTTACCGCGATATTGTTCGGGCGCGCTATATCCTTCTACCCCAATTCTGGTTTCTAGTGCCGTACCCAATTCTTTGACCGCACCAAAAACTAACAGCATCAAACGGCTGTCGATGTTGCGTAACATTAGATTGGCTGGTTTGATATCTCGGTGAACTAAAGGAGGATCGAGGTTATGTAGATATTCCACTACGTCGCA
>NZ_JBZNBU010000049.1:0-3375 GCF_058530065.1 Waterburya sp.
AACCTGATAATACAAACTTCATTGAACAGTTAAAGGAAGACACAACATCAGATCCAGAAAAACCTGTCGATTGTAGTCGCTGGTCAAGATAAATAAGTAGACAAAATACAGATTTGTACCCAGTAACTTACTGGTTCAATAGGATTGTATCTCTTGCCACCCATAGATTATGCTGTTTTGTCAATCTGAAAGTTCCGTTAGCACATGAGTTAACCCATGTAGTTCAACAAAAAGGAAGAGAATGATTGAGCAATAAGTTGGTCAACATCTTGTGAGGGGAGATAGGGAGAGAGGAAGATGGTTGTAGGATTGTTAATCCCTTCTTCAATCTACTGAATTTTATCCATTGATTCTGATTCTTTTGGTTTAGGACGTTCTTTTACTTTAACGCCCAGAATTCTTCTGAATTTAAGTTTTCCTTCCTTATCCAATACTTCCAAGGTGCAATATTGGGTAGTGTTTTCTGGAACATTGAGTTTTTTTCTCCCTTGCAAGCTAAATTCTCCTCCAATACAGTCGAGATTGACCTGGGCATTTTTGCCTGTAACTGACCAACTAACAGTAATTGGCACACCTGCTTCTACTTGTAAAGTTCCACTATCAGAATTGTTAATTTTAAAGTAGTTTAATTTAATTGGTGTTTTAATTAGAATTGGTTCTGGCAGGATAAATCTTTCTATTTTTTTATCCAAGCGTCCATCTGAGTCGGATTGTAGTTCAATTCCTAAACTATATTTTCCATCGGTGAGGTTAGGAAGATCTATGTTACATGAATAGCGATCGCCTATGGTTGCCGAACAGAATTCACTAATATTCTGGGGAGTTACGATTGGCGATGCTTGCAGTTTATTATTAATAATTAAAAATATTTTATCTTCCCCGACAAAATTATTGACATCGGATATGGCAAAAGACAGTTCAATATTGTTTTTGGCTTCAGATTTGGTTACAGTAGCTTTTAAGGTATCTAAGATGGTCAGAGTCGGTCTGGGTAAAATAGCTATTGGTTCGGTTTCCTGCTTGATGATTTTGCCTTGTTTAGTCAGTGCTTCTAGCTGAAAAATATAAGTTTTAACATCTTTAGCATGATAAAAGATAATGTTTTGGCAACGTATTTTATTATTATTGATTTGACATTTTTTAGGTAAATTATTTTGATTAATTAGTTTACAATTTTGCTGATTTATTGGTTCGGCAAAAATATAACATTTAGTATTTATAGTATTTTTACCTAAATCTCGCTCAAAGATAATTAATTTTTCAAGATTTTTGGGATTTTCTACTGACCAATTAACCCCAACATTTTGTCCATATTCATATTCGGTTGTTTCAGATTTTAAGGTAATTTTAGGTTCTTCCGATTTAAGTAATTCCCATACGAGCCACGCACAACTAACAACAAGACCCAAAAGTACAGCCGATAGTAAGATTAATTGCCACAGAGGGCGCGATCGCCAGAATAAACTACTTTTTAGAGGTAAATTTTTAGGTACAGGAAGATCGTTTTTATCTATTAGATCGACTTGAAAATTAAATTGCTTAGTTGCTAAAAAAGGTCTTTTCTGTTTGGAGTTAGGTCGAACTTCTAATTTAATTTCGGTAATTTGCTTGGGAGTTAGTCTTACTAGAGATTTTTCTAAAAAATACTTACACAATTCATCTTCATCGCTAGTTTTAACCGCGATTTCGAGCTTACGTAAAGTATTACCTTGATTATTTAATAGTATTTTGTACTGTCCTGGTTTGTAACTTACTTTATTCAGAATAGTGTGTAACTCTACTTGTAAATTATATTGAGGGGGAATATTTAAATAGACTATTTTTTTGAGAAAAAGATCGGGATAATTAACCGAGCGCAGTCTAATTTCTGGTTTATAGTTTCCCGCAATAGTATCGTCAGGAGGATGAATAAATAGGTTAATTTTATCTTGCTCTCCAGGGTTTAAATTGAGTTCATTTGTTCCTGCGATCGCTCCTAACTTTTTGATGGTTTCGGGATAGCGGATTGTGTACCAGCTACTATCTAAGTCGGTAGTAATCCGAAAATTATCTGTTTTATGGGAACGATTGTGAACGTAAATTTCTAAATTTAAAGTTTCATTGGTAGCTAAAGTAATTGCTTGGGTAGAACTACTAGCAGGAGTGATGACAAAACTAGGCTCAGGCTCGGTTGGCGGTGGAACAATCGCGTTCAGTATAGTTAATTGACGATGCTTAGGGGTAAAGGTATAGAAAGATGTCGAGCGAATAAATTCAATTTTTAAATAGTATTCATAATCGCCAGGAATAGCTTGAGGGGGAATATTCCAGAAAAATTCGATTTCTTGAGTCTGTTGGTAGCCGATAGTAATTTTATGTTTGTAGTTTTTGCACCATTGTTTTAATTCGGGTTTTAAGTCTAAGAAAACTGCTAATCTGACTCCAGATTCATGTTTTTGATTCGTAATACTCACCCTAGTTTGACTATTTTCATTGGGCGCAATTTTTTCACCTTCTGGGGGAAAAATTACAATCTTCAGTCCATTTTCTTGAAAACTCATATTAATTCAGAATATTATAAATATCTAATCTCACTGCACTATCTCGATCGCCACTGAGAATTAATAATCTGTTGTGAGAATTGTTTTTTTGGTGAATAAGATCGATGCTGTTAATTTGCTGGGAATACTGAATGGTTTTTTCTAGGTTTAAATCGATACGTTTTAGATTGGGAACAAACGACCAAATTTTAATTTTTCCAGCAGTATCTCCCGTCACTAAATAATATTTGTTTGCTGCGTATTTAGCTAAAGCGATCGCCTTGATTCCCCGATCTAATTCCCGTTCGTTACTATATAGCAGTTTACATTTGATACTATTACAATTATTAAAATTCCAAAACCGAATTAATCCTCGATTATCGGTACTAATTAAGATATTGTTTTCGGTAATTTTTAATCCTGTAATGCGATCGGCATCTCGATTCAATAGAGGATGTAGTTTGAGTTCTTGAGATTTACTATTATCGTTTAATTCAATACGAAATACTGTATTGTACTGACCTCCAGCTACGATGGTTTTATTGTCTGGAGTCAATGTAATAACGTGAATTGAAATATTGCGATCGATTAAATTTTTGTATTTCTTCTCTAGAGAATTCCATTGTAATAATTTCGTACCTTGCCCCAAAAAAACTGTCTTAAAATCGGGACTAATAGTAATATCTAAAATTCGATTGGTAGTAGAGCGATCGCTTGTATTAGAATCTCGATTGTTAATAATTATAGTCTCTTCTTGTTTGCTAATATTGAACTTGCTAAATTTACCGCTATCAAAGCCAAAGAAAGCAAACTCCCCTGATAAATTATTATCAGAACGCAACTTAACCACATTAAC
>NZ_JBZNBU010000050.1:0-12572 GCF_058530065.1 Waterburya sp.
AAATTTTTTAGATGGTTTCTATTTGGAATGACTATAGTACGGGAAAAGTATAATTTGGTAATCGGATTTAGTATGAAACAGGTTTAGGCACGAATCTATGGCACTATCCATTTTAAATTTCAAACCACCAGGGATCTACCAGAGAATTTGTTTTGATTAAAAAAGCTTTCTTACGCATAAACCGCGTGAGAGCAGCGACACCCATGCGAGAACTGCCCATCCCAGATAACTTAAAAGCATTTTTTTCTGCTTCATGGATGAATGCAGTTAATCCTGCATCATTGATGCTAATTGCACCAGCCTCTAAATGATTGGCTACCGATCGTGCCTCCGCTTCCGAACCAGCAAATATAGCAGCACTAAGTCCATAGGTAGTGTCATTTGCTAAAGATATAGCTTCTTCGGGTAGAGAAAAAGGCATCACTGGCATAATTGGCGCAAAGCTTTCTTCAGTCATGATTTTCATGGAACGATCTACCTGAGTCAAAACTGTAGGACGACACCAATTCCCACCATCGAGTTTTTCGATCGCGCCACCACAATGAACCACAGCCCCTTTTGCAATTGCATCTTGTAAATGTTCGGCAATAATATCCGCTTGTTTTTCGGCAATGATTGGTCCAATATGCCCTTCTTCAACAGATGGATAAGCTAGTTTCAGATTTTTGGCTTTGACTACCAGTCTTTCCACAAAGCGATCGCCAATCGATTCTGCGACATAAATACGCTCAATGGAGAGGCAAGATTGTCCTGCATTAACTACTGACCCCCACAAAATAGCCGAAGTTGCCAATTCTAGATCTGCCGAAGCTAAAACAATAGCTGGGTCTTTTCCACCCAATTCGAGAAATGCAGGAATGAATTGCTTGGCAGCAGCTTCCCCTACTTTGCGTCCAGTAGCTACACTCCCTGTAAAGCAAACTAAATCAACATTTTCGATTAAAGCAGCACCCGTATCTCCTGCTCCTGCAACATAAGCTAAGATACCTTTTAATTCTGGCACTGAGGCAATAGTTTTTGTCAAAGGTTCTATAAAGCGGGGAGCGATTTCACTGGGTTTGACGATCGCAGCGCAGCCGGCCAACAATGCAGGTATGGTATCGATCGCCGAAAGTAACAGGGGAAAATTCCAGGGACTAATTACCCCCACTAAAGGATAAGGAACTAATTGCTGTTCTAAGCGAATAAAAGGAACTGCTGTAGATCGGGATTCGGTTCGTAATAAATCTGGTGCGAGACGACACCAGCGATCGATGCTGGACAAAAAAGAATCAACTTCAATTCTCGACTCAGATAGTCTGCCTGTATCGGCAACTAGAGCTTCTGTCAGCTCATCCTTATGGGATATTAAAGCATTCTTCCACTGTTGCATTACTGCAATACGCTGTTCTAAACCAGATTCTTGCCAACCAACTTGAGCCTGACGTAAACTACTACAAATTTCAGTCAAGCGATCGCCAGTCGGGGGAGTAATCCAGTAATCAATTTTTCCCGTGCGCGGATTCCGAACTTCAATTTTGCCACCCATAATTCAAATCCTATAAATGTAAAAGCGACTTAATGGTCTTAAGCCTAAATTCAGACAAGATTAATTACGATCTCAGATTTTTATATAAAAGTAATTTTGCATCTAAAACTAATAAAATTCTAAGTTATGGGAGATTCACAAAATATGACACTTTTGTCTCAGTTCACTTTGAAATGTCTTAAAGTTTCTGGTATCGGGGTTGCCAGTTTGTTTCTAGCATTACCCATTGCTCTTTAATTATCATTATGATGAAAAAAGTATTTAAAAATTTACTATGACTGCTATCAAAACATCTTCTAGTCATAAATTACCAGATGGGTCGAAAGTTCCTGCATTAGTTCAGTTAATTAATTGGCTAATTAGACCTTTTGAGTATCTAGAAGAATGCCACGAGAAGTACGGAGATATGTTTACTATGAGGCTAGTGGGACTTCCCCCATTAGTATTTATAGCTAATCCTCAAGGAATTAAAGAAATTTTTAGCACTGATGCTAAACAATTTGACGTAGGGCGTACTAACGATCTGGCTCGTCCGATCGTGGGCAATAATTCTCTGATTATTATGGACGGGGCTCGTCATAAGCGAGAGCGGAAATTACTGATGCCCCCTTTTCATGGAGAGAAAGTAAAGTCCTATGGAGCATCTATCTGTCAAATTACGGAAACTGTAACTTCCCACTGGAAGATAAATACCCCTTTTATTGCTAGAGATGTTGCTCAAGAAATTACCCTCAAGGTAATTATGGAAACGGTCTTTGGGTTTAGTGAAGGAGAAAAGTGCGAACGATTTAGATCGCTGCTAGCTGATTGGCTGGATATCACTGCTTCACCAGTGCGATCGAGTTTTATATTTTTGAAATTTTTGCAAGTAGACTTAGGGGCTTGGAGTCCCTGGGGTCATTTCATTAGAACCCAAAAAACAATTTATGATTTGCTGCAAGCTGAAATCGAAGAAAGACGAACTAACCCCGAAAAACTGGGCAATGACATCCTCAGTTTAATGTTGTCAGCGACAGACGAAGATGGTCAATCGATGAGTGACGACCAATTAAAAGATGAATTGATTACTTTACTAGTAGCTGGACACGAAACTACTGCCACAAGTTTGGCTTGGGCTTTTTACTGGCTGGAAAAATCTCCCCAAATCAAAGCAAAACTATTGCAAGAAATCGCTAGTTTGGGCAAAAATCCCGATCCCATTGAAATCTCTCGTCTTCCTTACTTAACGGCTGTTTGTCAAGAGACACTACGACTTTATCCGACAGTGCCAATCGCTTTTGGACGTATTGCCAACCAAGATCTAGAAATAATGGGTTGTCCCTTTGAATCTGGCACGACATTTGTTCCTTGTATCTATTTAACCCATCACCGAGAAGATTTATATCCCGACTCTCAAAAATTTCAGCCAGAAAGATTTTTAGAGCGAAACTATACTCCCTACGAGTTTATTCCTTTTGGTGGTGGCGTAAGGCTATGTTTGGGCTATGCTTTAGCTATGTTGGAAATGAAACTGGTAATAGCGACCATCCTATCTAAATACGATTTAAAATTAGCAAATAATAAGCCGATAAAACCAATGCGTCGCGGAGGAACACTCGCCCCTTCTAATGGCGTACCTTTGGTTGTAAATGCTGTTCGATAGAGCTAAAGGCTAACAGCGAATAGCTTTTTAGGTAACGCTCAAATAATTCCTAGTTTTGCTAGGCGTTCGATCGTTTCTTGCTGAGTTCTAATAAAGTGTTGGCGTTTGACTTCCCCTTCTAACATGGTATTAGGAGGATAAAAGTTTGGCTGTTGATAACTTTCAGCATATAGAGTCGGGCGATGGCGAGATAGCACGTTTTTGATTCCCGCACGACGGCGATCGCGTCTTAAAGCAGCCAAGTCAATTTCAGCATAGGCTGCCATACTTTCCCCCGAACCTGTTTCGGCTAAAACCAGACCTCGATAGTCAACAATTTTAGAACCGCCATCAACAGAAGCCTGAAGAATTGCCGTATTAGCAATTCCCGCCGTATTTGCAGAAACAACATAAGCCATATTTTCTACTGCCCGCGAAATTTTGGCTGCCTCTTTTGGCGATCGCGCATCGCCATAGACTTCTGAGGTAGGATGAAGCAAAATTTCTGCCCCTCTCATGGTTAAACACCGCGCAATTTCGGGAAACAAGATTTCGTCAGAGGCGATCGCAGCTAAGTTACCGATCGCTGTTTTAGCAACGGGAAAAACCCCCTCTAAACCATAACAATCGAGATACTTATCCCAGACATCGTAGGGTGTGGGGGTATACATAGAATTAAGACGGCGATGGCGTAAAACCATCTCTCCCGAAGGATCGAAGACAAAACAGTTTTGGAAGTAAAGCTGAGGGAAATTGGGATCTAGTTCGTAAGCATTTCCAGCTAAAAATATGCCATACTTTTGAGCAATACTACCCAAGGCATCGTATAAAGAATCTTCCATTTCTAGACATGCTTTTTCCGCCCAAACACCAATAGGTTCTCCCATAGGGAAACCTGTAAGCCAATATTCAGGTAGCAGTACTAAGCGACAATCAGACCCAATGAAAGCACGACTAGCAGCGATTTGCGGATCTAAGCGTTTGATTGCCTGCTCCATCAGCGATCGCGCTTCTGCTCTTGCTTTGACATGATTAACGGCATGGCAAGTTACCTGGAGTGCCAAAGCTCTAAATGAGTCGATGCGATCGGTTTCTGCTTCCATCTTGGTTTATTGTTTTTGGATGATATCTCTTGAATATACGAGGCTATTTCTAAGTTTATCTACTCGCTATAATTTGAATTTAAACCTTTAAATTAATTAATTAAAAAGGATATTGTTTGGGTAGCTGTTGACGATCGCGACAATCTAGTTGGGTTTGCAGTGGTTATGGTTTTAGATAGACTAATTAGAATACCTAAAATACCCAAGCCCAATTTTTGCAACATCAGTTTGATTAATTTCATTTCCTATCCTGGAGACTTGTAGAATTAATCTTTATCGTACGCTAGCCGTACCAGAGTAAACTACCCCCCGCTTGGCATCGAGAGTTAAAATTGCCCCTTCTCGAATAACTTCAGTTGCATTTTTCATGCCAACTATGACGGGGATACCCAAGCGCAAACCTATAACCGCAGCATGACTGGTGAGATTATCTTCTTCGGTAATGATTCCCGATGCTTGGCGAATAATATCGACAAATTGGGCATTTGTAGAGGAAGTAACTAGAATTTCCCCTGGATTAAAGTCATTAATCTCTTTTGCATTTTGAGCGACTCTCGCTCTACCACTAATTGCTCCCTGTCCGATGCCCGAACCTTCTCCTAAAATAGCTTTAACTAATTCCACTTTAATTAAATCCGTCGAACCCGCAACTCCTTGAAGAGTACCCGCAGTCATGACTACTAAATTGCCAGCAAAAAGCCATTCCTTTTCTTGAGCAACATTAATAGCAGCTTGAAAAGTTTGAGTAGCTGAAGGCAAGTCCAAAACTAATAGGGGTTTGACTCCCCACACTAGTTGCAATCTGCGAGATACGTGAACGTGGGGAGTAATTGCCAAAATCGGGGTTTTGGGTCGGAATTTAGACACATTTCGCGCCGTCGCACCAGTTTTAGTTAAAGTCATGATGGCTGCTGCATCCAATTGAGCGGCAATTTGACCCACCGCAGCAGAAATAGCATGAGCGATCGATCGCTTAGTTCTTTTCAGATTATTAGTTTGTTGTTCCTGTTCGATGCGACAGGCAATAGTAGCCATCGTTTGTACTGCTTCTACAGGATAATTACCGACAGCAGTTTCGTTAGACAGCATAACCGCATCCGTACCATCTAAAATAGCGTTAGCTACATCAGAAACTTCCGCACGAGTCGGACGGGGATTGTTGACCATGCTATCTAACATTTGAGTAGCGGTGATAATCGGTATACCCAGTTTATTGGCAGTAGCAATTAAACGTTTTTGCAAGATAGGTACGTCTTCTGCTGGTAATTCTACCCCTAGATCTCCCCTAGCTACCATTACCCCATCACAAAGAGAAAGAATAGCATCCATCTGCTCGATCGCCTCGTGTTTTTCGATCTTGGCAATCACAGGAATTGATTTACCCGCGCTGGAAATTAAATCTTTGATTTCTAAAATATCTTGAGGATTGCGAACGAAACTTAAAGCAATCCAATCTACTCCTTGATCCAAACCGAACATTAAATCTTCTCGGTCTTTTTCGGTCAAAGCTTTGATAGATAAGCAAACTCCAGGAAAGTTGACTCCTTTGTTACTAGAAAGAAAACCTCCTACCACCACTCTACAGTGCAGATCTTGGTTGACTTTATCGATCTTTTCTACTTTCATTTCAACTTTGCCATCATCCAAAAGAATGGTGGCATTTTCAGGAACTTCTGAGGTCAATTTACTGTAGCTCACATAAGCAATTTCTTGACCGCACTCAACCTGACGACTAGTCAAGATATAAGGATCGCCTTTCTTTAACTCAATTTTACCGCTAGCATATTTACCCAGACGAATTTTAGGCCCTTGTAAATCCTGCAAAATACCTACGGGCTGGTCTAATTCAAAAGCAGTTTGTCTGATTAACCGAATCGCCCTCTGGTGATCTTGTTGTGTTCCGTGAGAAAAATTTATTCTCAGAGTACTCGCACCTGCTTTAATTAATTGACGCAGAACATCGGGTTTTAGGGTCGCTGGTCCTACTGTGGCAACAATTTTTGTCCGACGCGGGTTTTTTGGCGATGGCATTATCTTTTTGCTATTGAATAACTGGACTTATGAACTGGCTTGCTACTAGGCAAATACAGCCTGTCAAGGTTTAACTAATATATTAAAAATTTTAGTTGCCAGCTTAGTGTACAAGAAATAAGGGAGTGCTGCAAAGCAGTAATTATGTTTTGAAGATATTGCACTGTTGGACTTGCTTAAAATCTTCGTAAAATTACTCAAATATTGATTAGTAAGTTACATGAATTCTCAATTAAAATAATAAAATCTCAGCCACAATAATTATTGTATGACCAAAAGCAATTAGGTTTAAGGTTTATAGTTATTTTTAAGGTTTAGATTTATTGACATAACTTTCTAAAGTTCCCTCTAGATTAAATCTGTGATGTTTAAAAAAAGCAATTTACTCCCAGCAATCTTGGCTTCGGCTTCTACATTGGGAGTTTTGGTTATTGGATACGGAATTTTAGCTAAGATGACTTCTATTGGTAATAATACGAATAATCAACCAGCAGATCCAAATTTAGTTGCTTCCTCTGAAGATACCTCTACTGTAGCGACTCCTGCGGTTTCTTTTTCCGAACCAGGAATCGTGCCTATGGGGGTATCGATCCGAATTAATGGAGTGCCTCAAATGGAGTCAATTAACCAACTATTAAAAAGAAGTTTTCAAAAAGAATTTCCTGGTACGACCGTAAATATTGAAGCAGATGGCAAAGAGACGGGAATCAGGCTTCTACTTTCGGGACAAATAGACCTAGTAGCTATTTCTCGACCCTTAAACGATAAGGAAATAGCTCAAGGATTGGCTGCGGTTGCGATTGATGGCAAACCTATTCCCAGAAACGAACATTCAGATAAAGATATTTTTTCCTATGCTTATCGAGAACCAGCCAATTCTAGAGTAGAAGCTTTTTTAGGTCATTTATTTTCCAATCGCGGTCAAAAAGTTATAGCTAATCCTTAAAAATTGTTAGGATTTGATAAATCTGAACTGTTCAAAATATCGCGGGGAGAGGAAAAGTCAATTCCTCCTCCACGATCATAAATTTCAAGATTCCACTGTCCCGAACGATTGCCTTCAAAAGAAATAAACCGTCCATTGCCACTGATACTGGGATGGCGAACTTCACCAATAAAATTTTTGGTTAAATTTTCGCTTTGAGCTACGGTGCGATCATACAAAAAAATATCTGTTTTTCCTAGTTGTTCTGAGACATATACAATATATCTGCCGTCAGCACTTAAATCTGCTTGATACTGCATACTACCAGGTTGATTCAAACCAGGAAGAGGTAGTATACGACGACGTTGTAGATCGTAGAGAAATACGCTACGTTCTCGATCGCGATCGCTGTTAAAAACCAAATAGCGACCATCATAGGAAAAACTTGGCATTCCTTCTGCAAAAACAGAGTTAAGGCTACCATTCACACCCTGACTTGGGGGGGTAATATATTTAGAAGTCTGACAGCCAAACAGGCTTAAAATTGCGATCGCGACTGGGAACTTATTTAATAAGTTTAAACTATTGCACCACTTCATTACAGTCGGCAGAATGACTCAAACTCGGTAAAGAACAGCAGTTTACATTGTCTATGCAAACTTTACCCCACTGCAAAGACCACCGAACTAATTCTACACGATTATTCGTACCAGTTTTTTTAAGAATATTGCTGATGTGATTATCTACTGTTCTTTTGCTGATTTCTAATTCCTGGGCAATTTTATGATTGCTCAAACCAGTTACTACTAATTCGACAATTTGTAGCTCCCTTCCTGACAACAACGCTTCATGACTCAGTTTCTCTGCTTCCATTACCATCGCCTAGTACATTTACTTATTGCTCTATTTATTTTAAGAGGTAATGTTGGCTCTCAATCACCTATTAAATGATAAATAAACTTTTATTTAAGAATTTATAAAAAACTGGAAGTGCTGTTAAATCTAGCTTCACCTACAATACAACTTAATCTTAAGAGATGTATTGACCTTAGTATCAAATTTTACGTTATTTTGAAGAGTTTATTTTCTTTTTAGATTTACTCTCTAAAATTTACAAGATTATAAAGTAATAAATAGTGATATTTTAATTTTTATAACAAAGAATCACTAATCTTTAAGGTAAATTGTCAATTGGAGAATCGTACTATCTCATACCATAAAAATTTTACTCCTATCTAATCTATTGCTTTTTAGATAGTACAGTTCACAAAATATATCCATCTAGATTTTAGCGATTTTAAACTAAATCTTAGGCATCTTTAAGCAATTGTTTGACCAAGTTATCTTTGACCATCATTTGACGAAACATTTCTAACAAATATTCTTGAGCTTGTTCTTTACTCAAACTTTGTACTTGTTCTTGAAGAACCTTCAGCTTGAACTGTTGTTCGATACTTAATTGACCTGAAAGATTCATTATCTTCTCCCTAATTATTAGTTTGCCCAGTTTAGAAAATTTTTTTTCGTTTGACTGTATGGGATTAATTTAGCATTACTCACTATTAAACGTCTATTATGTCAAGCAATAATTAATCAAAGTAATAAAAAGTTATAAAATACTTATAGCAAAAAAGTAATTTTGGTGTATTCTGATGCGGAAAAAAAAATAAAATCAACTAGGTTCGGATAACAGATAGCAAAAGCTAAAACGACCGATTCTCGATATATTAATTTATACAAACTATAAAAAAACTATAAAACTATGAATTCTCTCAAAGACGCAAAAGAATTTTTTCAGCGAAGTGCGGGACAATGGCGATCGCAACGTACAACTCATCATCTGCCCTTTAGAAGAGCAGAAAGCGGTGGTTCGGATATCAATGTCGAATTTCTCAATGCCGATGACGAAAAAATCACTGCAATTTGCCAGATGCACGAAGTAGATCCAGCTACGGCGATTGGCGGAGCATTTGTCAGTTGGGATGGTTCTATGGCATGGGATAAAGAAAATGAAGACCACAAAGGAACGACTGTATTTGCCTTAATCCCCGATCTTGACGATCCCAGAAAAGGAAAACTCTTGCGCGAAAGAGGTTATGCAGAAATCGTTCCCGTTGCAGGACAATATCACATGGATGAAGAAGACGGCTTAGTCTTGATTACTGAGTACGAAACCATGAGTATTATCGAACGTTTTTGGTTTGTTAGTCCCGATTTACGCTTGCGTAGCAGTACTGTGAAAAGATTTGGTGGGTTTAATACTGCCACTTTCTGCACTGAATCTAGAGTTACTACTGATAGTGAATTGCTAGAATCTGACAATAAAGAGGTAAAAGCCTTCGCTATTTCAGGTTGGTAGCTAATGGTTGATTGGAATGAAGATTAAGTCCAGCAAAATTAGTTCACAAGTCTGTAATATTTTGTTACTGTTATTTATTCTGAACCCCTATCTACCGTATGATTGGGACTAAGAATTTTAATATACAAAAACAATAGGCGGAGGTTTTGACTTGTCTATTCCCTTATTAGGCTATAAGCCTAGCTCCCAAAATGCTCGTGTCGCAGGATACGACATTGGAGGAGATGACCAACCCAAAATTTATTCAGCAGAGAATTTGCTTTCTTTGTCTGAAATGAACGATTTAATTGAAGCTGCATATCGTCAGATCTTTTTCCACGCTTTTCGTGCAGATCGCGAAAGATTTTTAGAATCTCAATTACGTAACGGTCAAATTACCGTTCGCGACTTTATTCGAGGACTTTTACTATCAGAAACTTTCTATAACAGTTTCTATTCTAAAAACAGCAATTATCGCTTTGTAGAGCAATGCGTTCAAAGAGTTTTAGGACGCGATGTTTACAACGAAAGAGAAAAAATTGCTTGGTCGATTAAAGTAGCAACCAAAGGTATTGAAGGATTCGTTGACGAGCTTCTCGATAGCGAAGAGTATATGGAAAACTTCGGCTACGATATCGTACCTTATCAACGTCGCCGAGTACTTGCTAGTCGCGATAGTGGCGAGCGTCCTTTCAACATTACTTCTCCCCGTTACGACGAATACTATCGCGCTATTTTGGGCTTCCCTCAAATTATTTGGCAAAGCGAAGTTCGTCGCTATACTCCTCAAGAAGCAAAACCCAAAGCTGGAAGTCCAGCTTTGTATTTGGATATGGCACGTAGTTTGCCCAGTAGAGCTAATGCTCCTACTGCTACTTCTGCTACTAACATTAACTATATGTCTAAAGTTCCTTATCGTAAAACTATCTAAAGCAAGTAGTTACTATTTGTTTGAGTCAGTTTCTGCGGTTAGTTGCTAAAGCAATCTTAAAGAGAGAGTTGCAAATTAGCTTCAATAGTCTTTTACAAGATTATGTTGTTAATTTATAACATCTCTCTTTTTCAATTTATAAAATCTTGGACATTCCCCAATAAAAAACAGACTAAGCTCACTAGTCTGTTTTCAAAAAATATTGAGAATATTATATTGATTTTATGTATTTATGGATTTTTATACGCCAAAAGATTTCCCACAACCACAGGTTTGAGAGGCATTGGGGTTAGTAAAATCAAATCCACCACCAATCATGGCATTATTGTAGTCTAGTACTAAGCCATAGAGATATAAAAGACTTTTAGGGTCGCAAATTATTCTAAATCCATCATAATCGAAAACTTCATCACTTTCTTGGATGTTTGTTGGCTCTTCAAAGTCCATCATATAAGACATTCCAGAGCATCCCCCCTGACGAACTCCTACCCGAAGACAGAGTTCTTTATTTCCCTGTTGCTCCTGGAGCATTTTAATGTGTTTGAAAGCTGTGGGAGTAAGTTGAATTCCCCTTTCGATTGTTTGGCTCGCTTCTGTCATCTCGATTGATAACTCCTTTCTAAATTTATGCTGAATTGAGTAAAATAGACGATTCTAGAGAACCCCTAGAAATTTACTATAGAACTTATATATCTTTTATTTTAAATTCTTTTTCTGGAGAAGAAGCGAAAAAATTAATTCTAATTAAATTCAATCGGTATCATTCAAATTATTTATATGGTGGAGAACTAAGAAAAATAAATAAATTGAATCAACAAAATATCTCAATTTAATTGCTTAATTCTCCAACCAAAATCAGGATTCTATTCAGTTACACTGTTGACGCTTAAAGGAACTAAATCTCCGTAGATAGTAAATCCTAAAAGCATGGGTTCGTTTTCTTGAATTAACTTGCCAGTAAGGGCGCAGCTTTCGTCTTTACGAGCAGTTGCTTCGACGGTAGCGCGAATGTCAGAACGAGCAAATTGGGGGCGGTAGTCACCAGATTTTTGATGAACGTAGTTCCAAAGGATGTCGCGAATTAGAGCTTGATAGCCTTGATTGCCAGACAATTCTTTTAGCTTGTCTTTTAGACTCCGTTCCAGACGAATGCTGGTAACTTCCATTTCAGTTGTAGATGTGCGAGTTAGGGTTCGCATTGGTTTTTTCCTCTAGATACTAGACATATACGGTAATATAAGTGTAGTATTAAAAATGCAGTTTGAAAAGGGTTTTTGCGAAATTTAATGTTATTTTTATCACTTTTACCATTGATGTCAAATATAGCGCACCCAGGTATGTGTTTGTGGGTAGTGCTCGGTCAAAAGTGTTTATTTTTCCAGAGTACCAACGAAACAGCATATTTACCAGGGAACAATCGTATCAAAGCTTGTAATTCAGAATATGTCAAGGGTTGTAGAGAATGGCGAGTTAGCCATATATCGGCACAAAGACCAGATAGCAGGGGAAATAGATGGAGAATATCCATCTTAAATTAAATAGTTAACTTAACAAAAATTAACTAAACCCTGCTAAATGAAATGTACTAGCAGGGTTTTTTATCTTGTCAGTTTTTGCTTGGGTTTGGTATCGACAAACAATCAGAAGGTGATTTGTGTCAGTGCCAATCTTGAATAAATAAGAAAAATTTAGTTATGGAGCTACTGAAAATAAGCAAACAGAATCTTTAAGATTCCCGATTGGAAAAACTTTCATTTTGAAGGAGAAAAGCATCTCATGTTAAAAATCACTTATTTAGAAGAAGGAATTTATTTAGAATACTTGCCAGAATCTGTTGCTACATGGAAGGCGAGTCGAATTTTAGTAAGCTTGCGGGCGGGGATGAGTATTTATACTGAACTAAGTCGGGCTTCATTGGTGCTTCCTGCCTATACTTCTTATTTAGCAGGTTTAGTTGAATTGGATGAGAAACAATTAATTGAAGTTACTCCTTGCGATGAAGAATATTTGGAAATTTCTTTGTCTGGTACTTGGGTTACTCAAAGGAAGGATAGAGAAGAAGGGGTGTTTGTTTGTGAATTAAATCACAGCAGCG
>NZ_JBZNBU010000051.1:0-5079 GCF_058530065.1 Waterburya sp.
ATCCATATCCATCACCAACACTGCCATTGGATACCCCCTCTAATCACTCACTACCGACAACAACGACTCAGTAAGGGCGTTTCGCGAAACGCCCCTACGACTTAATTCTATATTTGCTGCTGGATTAGAATATCCCCGTCTCCCCGTCTCCCCGTCTCCCTGTCTCCCTGTCTCCCTGTCTCCCCATCTCCTCGTCTCCCCGTCTCCTCTTCCTCCTGCTACGCGATCGATAATTTGCCTTAAAGTTCGCAACTGTGCCAACTCTTCAGGATTTACGGGGGGTAGATCTGGATGTTGAGACTGCATTGCCCCTAAGATCTCTACCCTTTTAATCGAGTCAATCCCCAGATCGGCTTCCAGATCCATATCCAACTCCAACATTGCCACGGGATACCCCGTTTTCTCGCTGACTACCGACAACAATGATTCAGTAAGGGCGTTTCGCGAAACGCCCCTACGACTTAATTCTATATTTGCTGCTGGATTAGAATATCCCCGTCTCCCCGTCTCCCAGTCTCCCAGTCTCCCTGTCTCCTTGTCTCCTCTGCCTTCTGCCTTCATTACTTCCTCTTCCGCATCATCATCGAAGGATCTATTTGAAGCTTCAAGAATATAGTTACTTGATGATTCTGTAAGTTGAAGATTAGAGTTATTAGAAGTCGCGATCGACTCTCGATCGGGTTCGACGGGATTTGAAGCTATTTGTGGCGATGGTTGTTGGAGTAATTCTAAAAACTGTTGAGTATAAGCAGCCTGATTGTCTAAATATTGTTGGTGTACTTGATTGACTTGTGTTTGATGTTCCTGAAACCGCATCAAAAGCTCGGCAAAATTAGACTGTAAATTACTACGATTCGATGAATTGTTAGATTGAGATGATTGATTCATAGTTGCTTTGTTTTGAGGACGATCTGAGGAATTAATTTTTCGATTTGGACGAGCTATCTTATCGGGCTTCGCCCTTAAGGTAGAAGGATCTTCTTCTACTTTATTTGCTGCGGGGCAGTCAGTTTGGTTATTTGATCGAACAATATTTGATTGAGTATTTTTAGATCGGTTCTCTTTATAGAGATTTGTAGGATACGAACTAGAGCGATCGCCTAAAGCAGTAGTAAAAGCATTCTTAGTGCGATCGCTGACATAATTAGCTCCATTTAATTGAACATTAAAACCTTTGCGACTTGACTGGGCTTTGGTTGGGGATAAATTCTTTTGGGTACTATTTAAAGGAAGCCCTAGCACTCTTAATTGAACGATCGCTTGTTGGAAAAGGCGATCGCTTGTGGGTTGTTCTTTATTTCTACGATGCAGACAAATAGCCGTGTGGGGTCGATCGCCTAAAGTATCTGCTACTAAGTTGGTCAAAATATTCCTCGCCCCAAATTCCACAAAAACCCTACCTCCTGCTTGATAGATGTTTTCGATTTCGGTTTTAAAGTCTACTGGTTCGAGGATTTGCTGGGCTAAAATGCGCTCGATCGCTTGAGAATCTTGGGGATAAAGATTAGCGGTAGTGTTGGAATAAACGGGAATCTGGGGAGTATGGAACTGAACTGAATTTAATGCGGTAGCAAAAGGTTGTTGAGCGTGACTGACGAAAGGAGTGTGAAAAGCAGCGGAGACGGGCAACAAAACCGTATCGAAACCCCAACTATCTAATTTATCTTTAGCCAGGAGAATGCTAGAAGTTTGACCCGCTAACACTACCTGACGGGGAGAATTCCTGTTGGCAATAGTAATGTTTTCTAGATTGGTAATTAATTGCTCTAGGCGATCGCTATCTCCTTTAACTGCTAGCATTTTTCCCCTATCCCCTGTAGGGTTTGTCGCCATTGCTTGCCCTCTGGATTTAACTAGAAAACAATAATCGCGATCGCTCAAAACTTTAGCAGCCCAAAGTGCAGTCAATTCTCCAAAACTATGACCTGCAACTATATCTGGCTGGAAGCCAATATTTTGTAGGAGATTATATAAACCCATGCCAAACGCACCAATGGCAGGTTGAGCGTTTTCTGTTTTATTGAGTTCGGCAGTTTGTATTTCTTTTTCTGCCCGATCGAAAACTGGCGGAGGAAAGACTAGCTGAGAAATTGGAGTTAATTTATCTTTAGTTAAAGTGCGATCCATCTGCTCGAATGCTTGATGAATTTCGGGATAGCGAATGGCTAATTCTCGACCCATTTCTACATATTGCGAACCCTGTCCCGAAAACAAAGCCACCACTTTATCTGTAGTTTTAATTCCCCCACGACGATAGTAAATACCCTGAGGATGTTCCCACGACTGATAACTGCTATATTGCTCCAGAGTTGCGATCGCAGTTTTTAGTTTGGTAATGGTTTCCCCTAAAGATTCTGTAACCCAACCAACTCTACTAGCGGTTATGGGAATAGTTAAATTATGGCTATCTTCAATTAACTTATGGTGTATTTCTGTTGCGCTATCTGTCGCCAACTCTTTAATTAACTCTTGGCATTTAGCTAATAAGCTTTCGGGCGTATTTGCCGAAACTAAAATACTCGATGCTTGCGGGGATATATTATCTTTGCTAAATTTATTTTCTCCCCGATACTCTTCCAAGACGACATGAAAATTAGTCCCACCAAAGCCAAAAGAACTTACTCCCGCCCTTCTAGGGGTATCATCCGCCGTCAGCCAAGGACGAGTTTTGGTATTGAGGTAAAAGGGGGAATCTTCAATTTCTAACTTAGGGTTGGGTTTCGTAACGTTAATTGTCGGCGGTAAAACTTGGTGATGCAATCCTAGAGCAACTTTAATCAGACTAACCGCCCCTGCTGCTCCTTTAGTATGTCCGATTTGCGACTTAACACTACCTAAAGCGATCGCCGATTTATGGGGATTATTTTCGCCAAAAACTTCTTTTAAACCCGCAAATTCCGCAGGATCGCCCGCCATAGTCCCTGTCCCGTGAGCCTCCACCAAACCTACAGTTTGGGCTGGAAAACCCGCATCCTGATATGCCCGACGCAATGCCACAGCCTGTCCCGAAGAACGGGGTGCATAGATGCTTTTGTATTTACCATCGCTAGAAGTACCCATGCCTTTAATTACGGCATAAATGCGATCGCCGTCTCGTTCGGCATCGGCTAATCGTTTAAGTACCATCATGCCCAAGGCTTCCCCAATCAGCATCCCGTCAGAATCAGCCGAGAAAGGTTTAATTTGTCCCTGGCGAGAAAAAGCAGGAGTCTTACTAAAAGACATATACATAAAAATCGTATTGTCCGTATCTACTCCCCCCGTAATCATCATGTCGCTGCGATGTTCTTCCAGTTCGGTAATTGCCATCCTCAAAGCACTCAAAGAACTAGCACAGGCAGCATCCACCACGCAATTCATCCCCCCCAAATCCAAGCGATTAGCTACTCTGCCCGAAACCACGTTACTCAATAACCCAGGAAAAGAATTTTCCGTCCAAGGAACGTATGCCAATTTCATTTGCTCGATAATCTTAGCGGTATCAGCTTCAGAGACACCGTTACTTCTCAATACTCTCTCCCAAATCGGAGATTGCAACCGATTAGCTAAAGGAGAAATCAGCGGTTTTCCCCCAGCAACCCCTAAAACTACTCCAGTGCGCTGTCGAACCGATTCCGTAGCATCCTGATATCCCGCATCGGCTAGAGCATCTTTCGCTACGATCAAAGACAACAACTGAGATACATCCGTTACTTCCAAAATATTCGGCGGCAAACCAAACTCTAAGGGATTAAAATTAATATCGGGAATAAAACCGCCCCTTTTGCAATAAGTCTTGTCGGGAGTATGGGGATCGGGATCGTAATAATCATCAATATTCCAGCGCGATGGCGGAACATCAGTTATACAATCTACTTCGTTGACAATCTTCGACCAATACTGATGAATATTTTTAGCTTGGGGAAAAATCCCTGACATTCCAACTATAGCGATCGAAGTTTTTGGCATTGCAACTAGGAAATATTGAAATAATTACTGTAACTCTGTTCCGAAAAATTAATTAAAGTATTTATATATAATTATCAGTCTGAATCAATACTTTTTCGCGATTTGACAATTTTAAAGTTTGCTGCCTTCTGCCCTGACCGACCCTAAAGGGTACAGCTTCGGATCAGGGAATACTTTAGTGTCTTTGGGGCTGCCCTTTGCCCGATATATTAGGTCAAATCAGATTTATTCATTCTTTACTTGGCTTTGCTGTTTAAAATTTAATCTCCTTGAACTTTTTCCCTGACTTTTGCCAAAAGTCTATTATCCTTATTGTGGTTTTCTCCCCGATAAAGGCGATCGATTCGTTTGCGGTTTTCCCCTAAAACGCGATCGTAACGTCCAAGCTTCATTTCACTCAACGGCATTTGCTTATCTGCCAAATTCTCTAGTATTTCTTTGTCTTTCTTAAGCTCGTAATCTACAAAAAATCTCACAATAGGCTTAACTACAAATTTAAAGAGCGATTTATTAATGATGGGATTGGCAAAAAGAAAGATTGTCAATCGCGTTTGGCGATCGCTAATGGGTATATAAAAAACGACTAACTTTACCTGTATTCGTCTTGGCTTATCGGTCGCAGGATCGAGCCAAAATTGATCGAAAATGCTATATAAAGGAGAAAAGTAGGTCTTCCAGTCATTTAAAAACCAGTCACCCGACTGTACGTTAAAGAATATTTTTTCCACTATCCAGGGTAAAGACTGTTGAACCCCCCGATTAATAACGCGGACAGATTCATCTGTGGTTTCAATACGACTTTCCACGGTGGCAATATTCTCGGCAGAATAGCCAAAATAAGTATGAGTGCTGGGATTATGTTCGATGTCGGAAAAATTATCGACAACAACTTCTAAGGGTGCTTCAATTTCTTGAGTAATAACGCCAGCAGATAAATGCTCTTGAAGATTGAAATCGGGGAAATTAGCGGATGAGTCGGCAGATTTGATCCAAATCACTCCATAACGTTCGATCGCAGTCAACGATGGCACGCAGAGATTTAGCTTGGGGGTACTAGGACTAAATACTTTGCCATCAGCAGTATATCTCCAAGAGTGATAAGGGCAAACAATTTCCTCATTCTCAACCCAA
>NZ_JBZNBU010000052.1:0-7015 GCF_058530065.1 Waterburya sp.
CCTACCGATGGGGTAGCTGAAGGGGAGAATACCAATACTCCTACCGATGGGGTGGCTGAGGGCGACAACAACAATACTCCTACCGATGGGGTAGCTGAAGGGGAAAATACCAATACTCCTACCAATGGGGTGGCTGAGGGCGACAACAACAATACTCCTTCAGAAGAAAGTATGGTAGTCGAAGAAGATACTTCGACAGATGAAGTTATTGCAGAAGAAAATGTAGAAACTCCAGACGAAGAGACAAATATTAGCGATCGCGAAACCGAAACACCTAATAACAACATCGCCGATAATAATGATGCTGCGGAGCGTACTGCTGTTAATGAAGACATCATGGAAGCGATCGCCAACGATAGTAATACTCCCAATCCTGAAGTAACTAATAATGAAGGGGATGTTGGTTTGACCTTGGGAGAAAACACCACAGGAGATCCCAATATTGTTATCGAAGATAATGTTGTTAGTGGTTTTGAAGAACAAGCTCCAGAAATTAATAATGAAGTCCAACCAGAATCAGTATTAGAAACAGCAGAGACAGTAGATTCTCAACCTAATATTGAAGTATCTGATAATCTTGGAGAAACTGAAGTTATCACAACCGAAGATACTATTAACACTCCCACTGTTGATGATGTTATTACTAGTTTTGAAGAACAAACTCCAGAAATTAATAATGAAGTTCAACCAGAATCAGTATTAGAAACAGAAAACACCCCAAACTTAGATAGTGATATTGGATCTCAACCAGTTGTTGACAATTCTGTCGAACAAAATCTAGAAACAGGGGAGACAGCAGATTCTCAACCTAATATCGAAGCATCTGATAATCTTGGAGAAACTGAAGTTATCACAACCGAAGATACTATTAACACTCCCACCGTTGATGATGTTGAAACCCAAACTGTAACTAACAATGATGCGGTTGGAAATAATGAAGCAAACTCAGAAACCGCCACCGTTGATGATGTTGAAACCCAAACTGTAACTAGCAATGATGCGGTTAGAAATAATGAAGCAAGCTCAGAAACCGCCACCGTTGATGATGTTGAAACCCAAACTGTAACTGCGGCTAATGATGAGACAACAGACAATAGTGAAGTTAATCAAGAAACGGCAGCTACTAAAAATTCGACTGAAGCTACAGAAGAACTGACTGAAGAAATTGAAGACAAAACTGTAGCAACCACAGAAGAAGCTGAGGAAGAAGTAGGAGTTAAGGAAGAAACAGTAGAAGAAGCTGAGGAAATTGCCGAAGAGACAGAGGAAACTGAAGAGTTAGCCGAAGAAACAGAAGACACTGATGAAGAAGTTTCTGATTCTAATGAAAACTCTCAAGATTTGGGACAAGAAGTAGATCGCATTGCTTACGAAGTACAAGTGCAAGAAGCAACTACTGACATGGCAATTCAAATGCAAGAAGAATTGCAACTCACTCAATTGATGGATACTTCTGGAATTCAATTATATGGTCAAGTGCCTTCTGTGAAAGAAATTTCCAACAGATTGGCAGAACTCGGACAACAAACGGGGAAAAATCCCGCATTTATTAATATATCCCTACAATCAGATCGCTTGGAAGCGTTTGTCGTCTTACCTAATGATACAAAATCAGCAGATCGAGAAAATTCTTTAGTTGCATCGACGGATCTCAATAAGGTAGATTCTCCCAAAACGCCCGCAGCCTTAACCCTAAGAGAAACAGTTAAAGATACTTCCCGCAAGGAATTAATTGCCACTGCAACCCAATTCCGTGAAGAGGTAAGCGATTCTAGTAAGTTAAATCAAAACAGTTATCTAAAATCGTCTCAAGAACTTTATCAAGTTCTGATCGAACCCATTGAAGCAGAATTAGCAGCCAATAATATTGATATTCTGGTCTTTTCGATGGATTCTGGCTTGCGCCTCCTACCCTTAGCTGCATTACACGATGGGGAACAGTTTCTGATTGAAAAATATGCAGTAGCGATTGTACCTAGTTTTGGTTTGACAGATACTCGTTATGTCAGTTTAGATAAAAGCTCGATTTTGGCAATGGGTGCGTCAGAGTTTGTCGAACAGGCTTCTCTACCTACTATGCCAATTGAGTTAGAAACCATTGTCAGCAAACCCCGTCAGGGAGAAGTATTTATCAACGAACAGTTTACTGTTGATAATTTTAAAGCCCAAAATAAAAGGGAAACTCCTTTTCCGATCGTTCATTTAGGAACTCATGCAGAATTTAAAGCAGGTAGTTTAGATGATTCCTATATTCAATTTTATGATGACAAATTGAAAATCCCCCAATTACAAGATTTATCCCAGGAATTAGGCTGGAATAGCGATGCAACCCCCATCGAACTTTTAGTCTTAAGTGCTTGTGAAACTGCATTAGGAGATGAAGAAGCCGAGTTGGGTTTTGCTGGGTTGGCAGTACAGGCGGGAGTTAAATCAGCATTGGCAAGTCTTTGGTATGTCAGCGATGTGGGTACTTTGGCATTGATGGGAGAATTTTACGATCGCTTGGACGATACTTTGATTAAAGCCGAAGCTTTGCGTCAGACTCAATTAAAAATGCTTCAAGGCAATGTCAAAGTTGATAACAAGCAAGTTAGTTTATCTAACGGAGAAAATCTTAATTTACCTCCTGAATTTCCTAATGGAACTCTAACCCTAGATCATCCCTATTTTTGGTCGGCGTTTACCTTAATTGGTAATTGGAATTAAAATTGCAGATTGAATTTTGAAGAGTAAAGCGATCGCTTGTTTGATCGGGCGATCGCTTCTTGATTTAGTTGCTATATGGGAAGATTTTTGTTGAGAATTTTATTGGTAATTTTATATTACTTCATCATAACTGCATAATTGATTGACTAAAATCATATTACAATAATAGTTATTTCCCAACTCCATTTAAGTATTTAAAATCAAGACATTATTCGATAAAAATATAAATTTGATTATTTTTAGTTTTTAATAGATTTATCTAAAACCAATAAATAATAACTATTTAATTTTGGATTTTATTGTGAATAACAACAGCGCAAATTCAAAGGTTATTTATCTAAATGCCAATTTTAATAATTACTAACAATTAAAACCGTTAATTTTTAGTGATAATAAAAAACATCATCCAGGGAACAATAAAAATAAGAGACTGTTGGCAAAATAAATATTAGAAGAAAAAGCTATGAAGATAGTAAAGTGACGAAAGTATTGAAGTAGCGGCGATCGAGAAGTAATAATTCACCCCAATATCTAACTACCTCATTACCCAACTAGCCAAAATAAAATAACTTTATTTTTTTATTTATCAATAAACTCTAACATTACCCCTCACACTGCTCAGAAAGTAATATGTGGAAATATTTTACTCCCAAAGCATTTCTGTTAATTAGTATTGGTTCGATAGTAACAGTAATTGTTGGTTCAAAAATTATAACTACTCACAATAATTCTCATCGAGAAATATCTGCGAAGAAACCTTTTCTTAGTCCCATGTTAGCCACTGCATCGAGTAGTTCTTCCCAACATAGTCGCAATAGCTTTTTAATTGCTGCGGATTTAATCGATCGCCAACAAGGTAGGGCAGCTTTAGCCAAATTGCAGGGTTTAGAAAAAGAATATCCTTTACTCGCTCCTTATATATTGCTGTCTCAAGGTAAAGCTTATCAACTAGAAAATGACTCTTTAGCAGCAGAAAAAGTCTTACTAAAACTGATTAATAATTATGACGATTCTCCTGCTAGTGCCGAAGCATTATACATATTAGGAAAATCCAATCCTGCCTATTGGCAACAGGCGATCGTGCAATTTCCCGCTCATCCTCGCACCCACGACATAATTCGCCAAAAACTCCAACAAAACCCCAATCAACCCAATTTAATGGCAGTCTTGGTCAAATATACCCCAGAAGATCCAGGAGTCGATAAAATTAGAGATCGCTTGGTCAAAGAATATAGCAGCCAACTAACTCCAGAAACTTGGGAAGCGATCGGCGATAGTTATTGGACAAAATGGGACTACGGTAAAGCAGGAAAAGCCTATGCTAAAGCTAGACCTACATCTCGCAATCTCTATCGAGCGGGAAGAGGTTATCATATTTCCAATAGCAAAGCTACGGCAAAACAATTCTATCTAAAATTACTTCAAGAATATCCCGATTCTCACGATGTAGGCTGGGGATTACGTCGTCTGGCTACCATTGTCAGTAGAAAAGAAGCTCTCAGCTATCTAGATTTGGCAATCCAAAAATTCCCCAAACACGCTCCAGAAGCCTTATTACAAAAGGCAGACTTACTTGATCGCCTGAATAGTCCTAAATCTGCCACTCAAGCTCGCCAAAGAGTCTTAACTGAATACAAACATTCCGAATCTGCTGCCAAATATCGCTGGAATGTTGCCCAGAAAAAAGCTAAGACGGGGGATCTAGTTGGTGCTTGGCAATGGGCGCAACCAATTGTGACCAATAATCCCGATAGTCCATTAGCCCCAAAAGCTGGTTTCTGGATTGCTAAGTGGGCGACTAGACTCAATCGCCCAGAAGACGCTACTAAGGCTTATGAATCGGTATTAGTCCGCTTTCCTCGCTCCTATTATGCTTGGCGATCTGCCGTAGCTTTGGGGTGGGATGTGGGAGACTTTACCACTGTGCGTCACAAAAACCCTGAAGTAGTTAAAATAGATCGCATCAATCCTCCTGGTGGTTCGGAAACTTTCCAAGAACTATATCAATTAGGTTTAGAATCAGAAGCCTGGGCGCAATTTCAAACCGAAATTAGCAGTCGCCCTGAATTAACCGTTGCGGAAGAATTTACCCAAGGATTATTAAAACTCTATCAAGGAAAAAACCTGCGGGGTATTAATAAAATTTGGTATCTCCAAGATCGAGATTTACCCGAAGAAAAGCAAGAATGGCACCAACTACGTCAAACACCTGAATATTGGCAAGCTTTATATCCCTTTCCTTTTGAAGATACTATTTTTAAATGGTCGCAATATAGAGGACTAAATCCTTTATTAGTGACGGCTTTAATTCGTCAAGAATCCCGCTTTGAACCAGAAATCGAGTCTTCAGCAGGGGCTTTGGGTTTGATGCAGGTAATTCCCCCCACCCCCAAAAGTGCAGCCAAAAATATTGGCTTAAGTAACTATTCTTTGACTAAACCCGAAGATAATATCAATATTGGTACTTATTATCTCGACTATACTCACAAAAAATATAACAATAATTCCATGCTAGCAGTAGCTAGTTACAATGCAGGACCTAATGCAGTGGCTAAATGGGTATCTCGTTATGGTTTACAAGATGTAGATGAATTTGTTGAAAAAATTCCCTATCGAGAGACTAAAGGTTATGTCGAGTCGGTGTTTGAAAATTATTGGAACTATATGTTGGTTTATAATCCTGAGATTAGCCAAAAATTCCAAGATTTGAAATTAACCGCCCAAAATTAATTTCGATCTTGAAAAACGATCTCCAATTGGCTTAACTCCAGCTAATGAAATTAATTATTCAAATTCCTTGCTATAACGAAGAAGCAACTTTAGGTCTTACCCTATCTCAATTACCCCGTAAGTTACCAGGGATAGATCGAGTTGAATGGTTAATTATCAACGATGGCAGTCGCGATCGCACTTTAGAAGTAGCAAAATCCAATGGTGTCGATCGCATTGTCAATTTTCAGCACAATCAAGGGCTGGCAAAAGCCTTTATGGCAGGCTTAGAAGCATCTCTACAGGCAGGGGCAGATATTATTGTCAATACCGATGCCGACAATCAATATTGTGCTGATGACATACCTAAATTAATCGCCCCAATTTTGGCAGGGAGGGCAGAAATAGTCATTGGTGCTAGACCAATTCAAAAGATCGAACATTTTTCTCCTACCAAAAAATTATTACAAAGACTGGGGAGTTTGGTAGTGCGTCTGGCTAGTAACACCCACATTCCCGACGCACCCAGCGGTTTTCGAGCCATCAGTCGCGAAGCAGCTTTACAACTAAATGTGTTTAATGAATATACCTATACTCTCGAAACAATTATTCAAGCTGGACAAAGAGGCTTAATCGTAACTTCTGTTCCTATTCGTACCAACGATTATCTACGCCCTTCTCGTTTGGTTAAAAGCATTTCTGCCTACATAAGGCATTCGATTTTAACAATCCTGCGGATTTTTATGACCTATCGCCCCCTTCAGTTTTTTATGCTGTTGGGTACTATTCCTTTTAGCGTGGGATTTTTATTATGTTGCCGTTGGCTGATTTTATTTTGGGGTATTATTGGCGATAATCCTACTAAATCCCGCGTCCCTAGTCTTATTTTGGCTACTATCTTAATTTTAATTGGCGTACAGTTTTGGATCTTTGGTTTGGTGGCAGATTTAATGAGCGTCAACCGTCAGTTACTAGAAGATATTCAACTGCGTTTAAGGCGTAAGGAATTTGATAATGAAGAAAAAAATAATCTAAATTAATCTTGATTCCATCACTCTATCACTCCAATTACAGAGGCAAAAATTCCTCTGGATGAACCTGAAGATAGTCTAAATATGCCTCAAAAGTTTCAATATCATAAGTTTGCATCCGCTTTTTCACCCGTCGCATCAAACTCGAACGCTTATACCCCGTAAAATCAAAACCCCGCTCTTGACGCAGAAATTCTAGGAGTGATTCAAATACTTTATTTTCATCGTTGGTAGTCATGAGGATTAGGGATTGGAGATTTAGTTTATGGTTAACTATTTTGGGTCAACTTCTGTATATAACCTTGATTAATTCCAAAAAAATTGATGATTAGGGGGAATTTTTGGGAAATATAGTCATATTGTCTTACTTTACATTACTATACTCGTGCTGAAAGTATTTTCAAAATTCATGGATTAAAGGGGAAAGATACAGCAGTTTTCATCTAAGTCAGGTACAGAATAGATCGTTTTAAGGCGCAAAGGACATTCGTGTGTCCGCATGCAGGCAGGGGGTAGCCCTAAAGGACTAGTTGCGGCTAACTAAACGCCTTACTTTCGGTCGAGGCAGA